>CAMZNQ010000110.1 GCA_947313765.1 uncultured Sulfurovum sp. | reverse complement strand
ATTGCTTTTAGATGTAAATACTCCTGGTATTGATGGATTTACCCTTCTTAAAGAGGCAAGAGATAATGAAGTGGTTGCCCCTGCAATTTTTATTACTTCACTTAATGGTGTGGATGATTTAGAAAAAGGGTTCAATAGTGGTTGTGATGATTATATTCGTAAACCATTTGTTTTAAAAGAGCTTCTTATTCGTGTTGAGACTCTTCTTAGACGAGGTTTCTTTCATGAGTCAACAGAACTCATTAGCTTAGGTAAAAATATTGAATATAATGTTAAATCAAATGAGCTACTAGTTAATGGTGTAGCAGAGACATTAGGAAATAAAGAGTCAGCACTCTTTAAACTATTTATGAAATACCCAGATGAGGTACTCTCTCATGATAGAATATATAAAGAGCTATGGGATTATGATGAAGACCCAAGCGATACAGCACTGCGTACATATATTAAAAATATTCGTAAAATCATAGGTAAGGATAGAATTGTCAGTATCAAAAAACAGGGCTACAAATTTACTTCTAAGTAGTGAACAGAGTTCATTAAGAAGATTTTTAGCACTATATTTCATATTAGTAGTTATACTCTTAAGCTCTTTAGGCATATTTTACTATCAAAGCAAAGAGAAGCTTATGCTCTCTAATCAAAGAAGAACTCTATCTACTTATGCTCATGAACAGATTCAAAAATTAAGAGAACTTCATCAAGATTTTCCTAAAAATAGTACCTATCCTAGAAGTGAAAATTTCAATTCAGCAATCTATGACATAGAGCGTTCAAAAATATTCTCAACATTAAATCCAAATGAGATTATTGATTTTGATAAGGCTTTTTATCGTAAAAATGGAATTGTTAGATTTATGACCTATCTTGATGACTACTATCTTGGAGCAAAGTATCTATTTATTGAAACAGATGAGAATAGAGATTGGTATTTTAGAGTCATTAGAGATATATTTGTAATGGGTATAATAATTTTAATTATTTTTCTTATTTTTGGTGTTTTTTTTGTAAATCTTTTTTTACGTCCCATGAAAAATTCAATGATACTTTTAGATAATTTCATAAAAGATACAACACATGAACTTAATACTCCAATTTCAGCAATTTTAGCTAATGTTGAGATGATGGATTTGAATGTTATGTCTGAAAAAAATATAAAAAAATTATTACGTATCAATATTGCTGCAAAAACAGTTTCACATCTATATCAAGATTTAACCTACTTAACACTTGACCATAACCGTGAATCTAATGATGAATGGGTTGATTTAAAAAAATTGATTGAAGATAGAGTAGAGTATTTTACTATTTTAGCAGGTTCGAAAAAGGTTACTTTTAATTTAGATTTAAACTACTCTACAATTTTTATAGATTGTGTGAAGATTGCAAGAGTTATTGATAATTTAATCTCAAATGCTATTAAGTACAATAAACGTGGAGGAGAGATAACAGTTATCCTAAGAAGAGATTATCTTGAAGTTAAAGATACAGGAATAGGGATAGAGTCTGAAAAGGTAAATGATATTTTTGAGCGTTATAGACGATTTAATAGCTCCGAAGGTGGATTTGGAATCGGTTTAAATATTGTAAAGAGTATCATAGAGGAGTATGAGTTGGATATATCTGTCAAATCTATACTTAAAGAGGGTACAACTATTCGTGTAGATTTTTTAAAAGGAGTAGTAGATGAGAAGTAAAATAATGATATTATTGATTCTATTGACATTAACGTTAAGTGCAGAGGAAGTAGAGTTAAAAGATAAGCATAAAATTTACAAAAAACACTGTATCCCATGTCATCAACACTTGCCTTACTCTCTTGAAAAAATTTACATGTTATATCTAAAAACTTTTTCAGGAGAGAAGACATTTAAGGCTTCATTAAAAGCATTTTTGAAAGCACCATTAGAGGAGACTTCTGTTATGCCTGATGAGTGGATTGAAAATTTTTCTGTAAAAGAGAAGACAATTTTAACAGATAAAGAGTTAGATGAGGCGATTAACAGCTATTGGGAACTTTATGATGTAAGAAATAAACTACATTAAAAGCAAAGTTTAGCTAAAATATCCATAAAATGTTACTTTATTGTAATTTAAACTCATTTGTTTAAGGGAAAACTTATTAATGTCTTGTAAAAAATCATATATAACCACACCAATCTACTATGTAAACGACGTTGCTCATATTGGTCACGCCTATACTACCATCATTGCCGATAGTTTGGCTCGTTACTCTCGTCTTATTGGAGAAGATACATACTTTTTAACGGGAACAGATGAGCATGGTCAAAAGATTGAAGAGTCTGCAAAGAGTAGAGGAAGAGAGCCTCAAGAGTATGCTGATGAGGTATCTAAAAAATTCAGAGACCTTTGGGATGATTTTAATATCTCTTATGATAAGTTTATTCGTACTACAGATGCAGAGCATAAAAAAGGGGCTCAAAAAGCATTTTCTGTAATGAATAAAAAGGGAGATGTATATAAAGATACATATCAAGGTCACTACTGTATCTCTTGTGAGACTTTCTTTCCTGAACTTCAATTAGTTGATGGAGAGTTTTGTCCTGATTGTGGTAAAAGTACATCAGTTGTTGAGGAGGAGAGTTACTTTTTTAAGCTATCTGCATATGAAGATAGATTATTGGCTTGGTATAGAGACAATCCTAACTGTATCTTACCTAAGAGCAAAAGAAATGAGGTTATCCGTTTTGTGGAGGGTGGATTGAATGATTTATCCATAACTAGAACCTCTTTTGATTGGGGTGTAAAACTTCCAAAAGAGTTTAATGAACCAAAACATGTTATGTATGTTTGGCTTGATGCTCTAATGAACTATGTAACTGCTCTTGGTTACGGAACAGATGATAAAAATATGGACTATTGGCCAGCAAGAGTACATCTAATTGGTAAAGATATTTTACGTTTTCACGCTATCTACTGGCCAGCATTTTTAATGAGTTTAGACTTACCTCTTCCAAAACATATTGGTGCTCATGGGTGGTGGACTAGAAATGGTGAAAAGATGAGTAAATCAAAAGGAAATGTTGTTAATCCAAAAGAGGTTGCAGATGCTTATGGTTTAGAGAACTTCCGTTATTTTATGCTTAGAGAAGTACCTTTTGGTGGAGATGGAGATTTCTCTCAAAGAGCATTAATGGATAGAATAAATTCAGACTTAGGTAATGACCTTGGAAATCTAGTAAATCGTTTGATGGGTATGAGTAGAAAATATTTTGAAGGTAGAGTAGAGTCAGACTTAGTTAAAAAATATTATCAAAAAGAGCTTGATGAGGTTCAACTCTCACTAGATAAGCTTGAACCCTTTATATTTGAACTTCAATTACATAGATTTTTAGAAGAGCTTTGGAGACCATTAACAGTAGCAAATAGAGCTATTGATAAGTATCAACCTTGGACAATGATAAAAGAGGGGAAAAGTGATGAAACTATGGCTTTAAATGGTTTGATTGCAACTATTTTAGCAAAGGTTTCAATTATGCTTCATGCTGTTATGCCAAAAACAACAGACTCCATTGCAAAATCATTAGGTTTTGAGATTTCACCTGAAAGCTTTGAAAAGTATATTCGTAATGATGAGGTTTTAGCTTCATTTACAATGGAAAAGAGAGATGCTTTATTTCCTAGAATAGAGAAAGAGTTACTAGTAGATAAACATTTAGAGGCGTTAAAAAAAGAGAAAGAAGAGCGTGAAGCTAAAGAGGCAAAAAAAAGAGAGGCAGAAAAAAATGGTACAACTACAGATGGTATTGCACTCATTGGAATCGAACAATTTTTTCAAACCTCTATAAAGATAGGAACTGTTGTTAAAGCAGAAGAGGTCAAAAAGAGTAAAAAATTACTTCTTCTTCAAGTAGATATTGGAGAGGAGTATACTCGACAGATTGTTGCAGGAATTAAAGAGTGGTACTCTGCTGAAGATATTCTAAATACACAAGTTTGTGTGGTTGCCAATTTAAAACCTGCTAAACTAATGGGAATGAAATCTGAAGGTATGCTTTTGGCTGCTAAAGATGGAGATGGATTATGTTTAATTCGCCCTGAAAAACCAAAATCAAATGGTACATCAATAAGCTAAATAATACGAAGGTTAAAAACGTAGATGAAAATAGAAGATTTATTAAACCTCACAGCAGGTACAATGCTTACAGAGCCGACTATTACAGCAATTAACTCTGTAACAGTCTATCCCTCAAAAGTTGAGCAGGGAGATTTGTTTATCTCAAATGATAAACATGAGATAGACTCAGCAGTAGCCAATGGTGCTTATGCAATTATATTTTCAGATGAAAATATAGAGGTTACAGATGATGAAATAGCATGGATAAAAGTATCTGAAATAGAGAACTCTGCGTTTAAACTTATTCGTTATGTCTTAATTTCAAGAGAAGCAAGTTTCTATCTCTTTACTCAACATGAACTCTCTTTTATGAAGATGATTGTTACAAAAAAATCCAATCTTGATATTTTACCCAATGATTGGCGTAAGATGTTTGAGAAGATATTGAACTCTGAATCTAAAATTTTTATTGGTACAGATGAAAAACTGATGAAGATGATTAAGCCAGATGTATCTGTTTTAAATAAAGATGCTAGTTGTGAGATTATTACCGATACACTATTTAAAGTAACATTTAAAATTAACTCATTCATCTACCAAGAGAAGGAGATTACACCTTTCCATGTTGACATATTGAAGCGTGTAGTTGAGTTTTGTGATGGACACCATCTCCCCTATGATTTACATAGAGTAAAATATACAAAACATTTTGTTCCTGTTTTCATTGATGGATTTTTAAATATTATGAATCCTAGCAAAAGTGATAAAGTATCTATTTTTACAGATAACTTACAAGACATATACAAAGCAAGAGAGTATGTAAGATACAATGGAGCATGGGTAAAAACAATCGTTTTAACTCCACCAAAAACAAAAGTAGATGGGGTTGATAGACCAAATTGGTATGAAGATATTGATGAGGCAAGGGATATTTTAAAAAATGCATATTTTAATTATGCTTTTGTATATGCATTAGATAAAAGTATACTTCCTAAGATTAAAAAAGATTACACCCTATTTTAGAAAAAAAAGAGTTTTTATAAATGGAAAGAAAATTACAATTTTATCTGAAGAATCTTATTCATAATGGTGGTAGTGATTTACATCTAAAATCTGGTTCAATTATTCGTTTAAGAGTTAATGGTGATTTGTTAAAGTTGGGAGAGAAACGAATTAGCAATGAAGAGTTAGATGGTATTGCAAAAGCTATTTTGAGTGAGGAGCAGTATCAAACTTTAGTCACAACTAAAGAGCTTGATGCTACCTATGTTTTAGATGAAGAGAATCGTTTTCGTTTGAACTTTTTCTATCAAATGGATGGGTTATCTGCTGTTCTTAGAATTATTCCTGTTAAGATTTTAACATTAGATGAGCTGAATCTACCATCTATTATTACAGACCTATCTAACTTACATAGAGGATTGATTCTTGTGACGGGTGTTACAGGAAGTGGAAAATCTACTACTTTAGCTGCTATGCTAAACCATATTAATGAGACAAGAAGAAAACATATCATTACCGTAGAAGACCCTATTGAGTTTGTCCACCCAGATAAACTCTCTTTAATATCTCAAAGGGGGGTAGGTCAAGATACACTCTCTTTTGGGAATGCTCTAAAGGGTGCTTTACGTGAAGACCCTGATATTATCCTAATTGGAGAGATGCGTGATTTAGAGACTATTGAGATTGCACTACACGCTGCAAATACAGGTCACTTAGTATTCTCAACACTACATACATTAGATGCAAAAGAGACAATAAATAGAGTTATTGGAATGTTTCCTAAAGAGGAGCAGAATCGTATTCGGATTACATTAGCCTCTGTTTTGGAGGGAGTGGTTTCTCAAAGATTGGTTAAAACTGTTGATGGTAAACGAGCCGCAGCAATAGAGGTTATGAAACTAACACCAAGAATTTCTGAACTCATAGAACAAAATAGAGATTATGAAATCTTAGATACCATTGAAGAGGGTAAAGAGATTTATGGTTCACAATCTTTTGACCAAGCACTTTTAGAGTTATACCATTCAGGTAGAATTTCAGAAGAGGTTGTATATGAACATGCGACAAATCCATCAGATATGAAGCTTAAGTTAGAGGGTATTGGGAGTGATGATAGAGAGGATAATCAATCTTCTAGTAAGAAAATGGAGGATTTTTTTGATTTAAAAGAAGAAGATGAAGAATAGCTCTTTACTTTTCTAACTATTTACAATATAATTAAACAAATAATATTAAAAGGTTTAATTATGAGTAGCATGAATATCGTAGTTGGTGGAGTAACTACCTCTATTTTTTTTATTTTTTTATCTGTAGTACTAAATTTTGAAGAGTGCTATGAAGAGTTGAATTATTCAAAAGATACTCTAAAGATTGTAACTCCTACACCATCTACTAACCCCTCCATACTATTTAGAGACAGAGCTAAAAATGAGATAACTCAAGAGAGACTTATAGGCTATCTACCTGATAAATTTACCATTATCAATGAAAAAAATATCTCAACTAATGTGAAAAGGAGAGAAGATGTTAGAGTTGATAATTGAAATGATTGGTCTTCTAGTTGTAGCTTTGGTTTTAGGTTTTCTCTTTGGATGGCTTTTATCTAAAAAAATAGTAGAAAATAGACATATTAAAGAGATAAATAATATAACTAATAAATTATTAAAAAATGGTAATGCCATAAAAAAGCTCAAAGATATTAATATCAATAGGGAAAATAAAATAGAGTTATTAGTAGATGAAAATAGAAAGATTAAATTAGAGATAGATAAATCAGAAGAGAGATTAAACAATTCACTTATTAATAAAAATATTGAGCTAAAGAGACTTTTAGATGAGAGTAAAGAAGAGAGTCATGGTTTAGAGAGAGTTTTAATGAAAGCAGAGAAAATAATTGAAAATCAGAATAGTGAAATTTCTCTTTTGAAAAAAGAGTCAAAAAAAGAGAGTTCAGAAGAGAAACATGGAGAGCTTATAATAACAAAAGAGCAACTTTTCTATATTGAAATTCAACTTTTAAAATATCAAAAAGAGATTTCTAATTTAAATAAAATAAATAGAAAACTAGAGGAGAGTAAATCTAAATCTAAAATAAAGTTAGATTTAGAGAGAGAGCTAGAGGATAGTTCTAAGTTAGATGACTCTACAATCGCAAAACTATTTGGAGAGACATACAAGAAAATCATTAAATCTTAATAAGATTTAGGTATAATTCGCCACTAATTTTAATTATTAAGGACAAACATGTTAGAAGGTATTATTAGAGAGAGTATCGGCTCAGCTTCTGCAAAGAAACTAAGAAGAGATGGTTATCTAACAGCTAACATCTATGCAAATGGTGTAGAGAATATTCAAGCAGCATTCAAAAGAGGAGACTTTATGAAAGCTGTAAGAAGAAAAGAGAATTTAGCATTTGAAATAACTGTAGATGGTAAAGATTTAAAAGTAGTTATTCAAGAGTATCAACTACACCCTGTTCATGGAGATGTTGTTCATGTAGATTTGAGAGTTGCTGTTCCAGGTCAAGTGACAAACTATCTTGTTCCTGTATATACAACAGGTACACCAAAAGGTTTAAAAAATAAAGGTGTATTACAGATTCAAAAGAGAAGAATGAAAGTTAGAGGAGCAATTGAAGATGTTCCAAATAGATTTACTCTTGATGTAACTGCACTTGATAGAGATGATTCTATTCTTGTAAGAGATATGGAAACACCTGCAAATTGTAGACTAATGGACAGAGCAGATGTTGCTGTTGTTGGTGTAATTAAAGCTAAATAGCATAATATGTTATTAATCGTAGGACTTGGTAATCCAGGAAAACAATACGAAAATACACGACATAACATAGGTTTTAGAGTCATTGACAGCTTAGTCAATGACTTTGGAGCTAGAGATATCTCTAAACTCTCTTTTGAGGGTAAACTTTTTAAAACTTCCAATATCTTATTTTTAAAACCAACTACCTTTATGAATCTATCTGGAAAATCAGTTCAAGCTGTTAAAAATTTCTATAAAATAGATATAGAAGATATTATTGTTATTCATGATGATATAGATTTACCTTTTTCAGCATTGCGTTTTAAAAAGGGTGGTGGTCATGGTGGACATAATGGTTTACGTTCTATTGATTCAATGATTGGCAAAGAGTATAGTCGTGTTAGAATGGGTGTTGGTAAACCAGAGCATAAATCACAAGTAGTAGATTATGTTTTAGCTAATTTTATGGAGCAAGAGGAGAGAGTTTTACTTGATTGGATTCCTTATGTAGCTAATGCAATAAAAGAGTTACAATCAAAAAACCTAGATGAGGTAAAATCTCGATATTCTCTTAAAAAATTTGAGGTTTAATATATGTTTTTTAGATATGTATCATATCATTATCTAAAAAATATGTTTATTATTCTACTTGGCTTAACAGGACTTTTTACTGGTCTTGATTTCTTAATGAATGCCTCCTCTTTAGACTCTTTTAACATAAAAGTTCTATATGCTTTCTCTAAATGGCAAGAGTCTTTAAATCTACTCTATCCTCTATCTATTATCTTAGGTGCAATATGGACTAAGATGGCATTTATTAAACAGAACAAAGTAGCATCTTTTTATGCTCTAGGTTTAAGACGTGTAGATTTTTTCAAACCATTTTTTACTGTTGGAATATTATGTTATCTCATATTTGTTGGATTAAATTTTACCTCTTTTTCTCTAGCACAAGATACTGCAAAAATGGTAAAAAAAAATAGTTACTCTAGTAGTAAGACTCAAGATTTGTTTTTTAAATACAATAGTAGCTTTGTCTATATTGGTACTCTTATCCCAGAAGAGCGTAAATTGGAGAATCTAACTATCTTTAAAATGGAAAATAGTATGGTTGTGGAGACATTAATAGCAAAAGAGGCTAAATTTAACATAGATAAGTGGATAGCATCTGATGTTATTAAAAAGTCAAAAATAGTTAGAGAGGGTAAAGAGTATTTAAAGATTGAACATTTAGATATATTAGAGACATTAAGTGGGTATGAGCCTAAAATTTTAAAATCTATCTATGATGGTAAAGAGTTAACTCTACAAGATACGTTAAGAGCTAAAAAACTTTTAGAAAATCAAGGAATATCTACAGATGGGTTAAGAGCAAATATATATAGTAAAATTATAACACCACTCTTCTCTATCGCGTTAATAGTTATTTTAATATTTAAGTTTCCATTCTATGCACGATATATGAATATGGCTCTTAGTACAACTAAAGCATTGGGTGGAACGTTAGCTATTTGGGGTATCCTATTTGGATTACAATCTATTGGAGCAAATGGAACATTAAATCCAGAGTTGGCGATTGTTTTACCTATAGCTCTTCTATGGGGCTACTCAATATATATTTTACTAACATCAAGAGATAGAGTTTGATAACTCTATCTACTCTCTCCAGCAAAAGGCATCAATGCACTTGCCCATGTCAATCCACCACCAAATGTGTCAAGAAGCATCAACTCTCCCTTTTTCAATCGTCCTGATTCATAAATATCATTAATTGCCATAGGGATAGATGCTGCCGAAGTATTTCCATATTTCCCAACGGTTAATACCACTTGCTCCTCTTTCATCTTAAGAGAATCTCCAACAGCTTTTATGATTCTATAGTTAGCTTGATGTGGAATAAAGTGTGGAATATCTTCTGCTTTTATTCCATTTTTTAGCAATATATTCTTAACATCCTTTGTTAGGGTCTTTACTGCTAATTTAAAGGTCTCATTACCTTTCATTTGAACAAAGTTAAGCCCTTCTTCAATTACCTGTTGAGAGACAGGATTAACACACCCAGGAGCAGGTGTAACAAGGAAGTCTGAGTATGAACCATCGGCAGAAGCATGAACATCTATAAATGCCTCTTCTTTATCTTCTGTGGCAGATATTACAGCAGAACCAGCACCATCCCCAAAAAGGATACATGTACTTCGGTCTGTATAGTCTACAATAGAAGAGAACTTTTCTGCACCAATAATTAGTACATGTTTTTTCATACCAGATTCAATAAAAGCTCTAGCAATAGAGAGAGCATATACAAAACCAGAACAGGCTGCCGATATATCAAAAGCTTGAACATTTTTGATACCAAGTTTATCTGAGATAATACATGCTGTTGCAGGCATATTGAAGTAGTCAGGGGTAACAGTTGCACATATAATTAGGTCAATATCAGAACTCTCTAATCCAGCACGTTCAATAGCAAGTTTAGAAGCTTCTGTTGCCATATCGCTAGTATATTCATCTCTTTTAGCAATACGTCTTTGGGATATACCCGTACGCTTTAAAATCCATTCATCACTAGTGTCAACCATCTTCTCTAGGTCAGCATTGCTTAATACTTTAGAAGGAACATAAGCTCCAATTGAATGAAATTTTGCGTACATTATTTACCTTATCTATTGTTTTTTTTAAGTAACTCTTCTATGGCTTGATTTACATTAGAGTCATTATAGTTTATAGCTTGAAAAATAGCATTTTTAATTGCTTTAGAGTTACTTTTCCCATGTGATATAATAGCACAACCTTTTACTCCAAGTAAAGGTGCTCCACCATATTCAGCATAATCTACTTTCTCTTTAAGCTTTTTAAACACTTTTTTCTTCATTAAAAATGCCCCAATCTTAGCAGGGATTGATTTTCTGATATGTAGTTTCATTAAATCAAAAACAGTTGAAACTACACCCTCACTAGCTTTTAGAACAATATTACCTGTATACCCATCACAAACAACCACATCAACTGAACCATTGAAAATATCTGAACCTTCAACATTTCCTTTAAATCCTGGAACATTGTGCATAAGTTTAAATGCCTCTTTTGTGAGTGCATTTCCTTTACTATCCTCTTCTCCATTAGATAGGAGACCAACAGTCGGTCTACTTAGTCCTAAGAGCTTTTGAGCATAAACTTCACCCATAATGGCAAACTCATAAAGATTTTTAGCTGTACAGTCTGTAACAGCTCCAACATCTAGGAGTAGTGTTTTTGCAGATATTGATTTATTTGGCATAATAGTTGCTAATGCAGGTTTGGAAATATTAGGTAATCTTCCAATTCTTAATGTAGCCAACGTCATTGTTGCACCAGAGTGTCCTGCAGAAACTACACCATCAGCTTCACCATTACGAACCAACTCTACTGCTTTAAAAATGGAGGAGTCTTTTCTTTTTAGTGCTTGTGTTGCTTTGTCTGACATAGAGATAACATCAGAAGATTCTACAATCTTTACTTTATCAAGATAATATTGAGGAAGAAATGAGATAATTTGTTCTCTATCTCCTACGAGAATAGGAAGAAATTTTTTTTTTTTTTTTTTTTAAATTACACCATCTATTATATTCTCTTGACTTTAGTCCCCACCCATTGCATCAATAGCAATTCTAATCATCTAAGAACTACTTAACTACGCTTTTTTTGTTGTATTATATTCGCCAGTTGTCAAATTCATGTGATGTGGCATTCTCCATGTCCCATCTGCATCTTTTACAGGTCTTGGTAATGTCAATTTGTAGTGTGTTCTTCTTTTTGCCGATCTAGTTTTTGATACTCGTCTTTTAGGTACTGCCATTTTTAATCCTTATTCTTAAAATTCTTTTTCGAATTCTTTATCACTGTTTTCACAATTTTTACAATAGTGATATTCACTCTGAACGGAGGATATTTCGCTTTGAACAATAAATTCAAGGTCAACTACTCCATCAAGAAATTCGATTATATCTAAATCATCTTTACTATCTATAACTTCATCACTTAAAGTTAAATTAAGAGGTGAAGTCATATCATATTGATACACATCTCCACATCTATCACATAGAAGTTCTACTTGACCAGCAAGATTTCCCTCTAGTTTAAGTCGATGATAACCACTTTTTGCCAAAGTACCTTTTAAAGAGACACCATCAACGGTTAGTTCAAAAGGTTTTTCACTTTGACCAATCTTATCGTAAACTATTTTCACAGTCTATTATACAATCTCTCTTTGTGCAAAGAAGAAGTTAATCTCATTAACAGCATTCTCTACAGAGTCAGAACCGTGAACAGCATTAGCATCAATACTCTCTGCAAAATCAGCTCTAATTGTACCAGCCTCTGCTTCAGCAGGGTTTGTTGCACCCATTAGGTCTCTGTTTTTTTGCATTGCATTTTCACCTTCAAGTACAGTTACAACAACTGGACCAGAAATCATAAACTCTACAAGGTCATTAAAGAAAGGACGCTCTGCATGAATAGCATAAAATGCTTGGGCATCAGATTTAGATAGTTGAATTTTTTTAGTTACTGCGATTCTAAGACCAGCCTCTTCAAATCTAGCAAGAATTTTTCCTACTACATTTTTAGCTACTGCATCTGGTTTAATAATTGATAATGTTTGTTCCACGATTTTGCTCCATAAACTTAGTGATTTATAAAAGTCACTACTAAAGTATTTTGAGATGGAATTATATCAGAAAACTATTAAGAGAAAGGTTGTTGAGAATAAAAAATAGAATATAAAATATGAAGCTTGAAAACTATACTCATAAGAGTATAGTTTGTGAAAGTTAGAACTTAGTCTTCTACTACGTCAGAACCTGTTTCGCCTCTATCTGGATGAAGAGTTAATCCCTCTTTTGGCTCATCCCAAACAATACACTCTTCAGTTGGACATGCTTCAGCACAAGCTGGAACATCAAAGTGACCTACACACTCAACACATTTATCTTCGTATACGTAGTAAATCTCTTCTCCTGTTGGGTTATCATCCTCATCTACGATTGCTTCTGTTGGACATTCGTCAATACACGCTGCACAGTTGATACAAGTATCTAAAATTTTTACTGCCATTTTTATTCCTTATTTTGATGTAACAAACTATATCAAAAGTAGGTTAAATAATACTTTAATAATTAAACATATTTGACTTTATTGTAACGATAAGTATCTTTTTATCTCCTCAATACGGTTAAGCTTCTCCCATTCAAATCCACTATTCTCTCTTCCAAAGTGTCCATAGGAAGCAGTTGACTTATATATTGGTTTGAAAAGGTTAAGCTCTTTAATAATTCCAGCAGGTTTCAAATCAAAAAGCTCTCTAATACAATTCTCTATCTTCGACTCATCAATATTTGATGTTCCATGAGTATCAACCATAATGGATAGAGGTTCTACTATCCCAATGGCATAAGATATTTGTATTGTCATACGCTCCGAAACTCCTGCTTTAACCATGTTTTTAGCAATATATCTTGCCATATATGCACCTGAACGGTCTACTTTTGTTGGGTCTTTTCCTGAAAATGCTCCACCACCATGAGGACAAGAGCCTCCATAACTATCTACAATAATTTTCCGTCCTGTTAATCCTGCATCACCTTGTGGACCACCAATTACAAATCTACCTGTTGGATTAATATGGTACTTAATCTTACTATTTAGTAGCTCTGCTGGAAGAGTCTCTTCTAAAACTTCAGTAATAATAGCCTCTTTTAGTATCTTTTGTGTAATGTTATCATCATGTTGAGCAGATACTACAACTGTATCAATAGCTACTGGTATGTTATCTATATATTTAATGCTAACTTGTGCTTTTCCATCAGGTCTTAAAAATGGTACTGTTCCATTTTTTCTCACTTGAGCTAGTTTTGCTGTGATTTTATGAGCCAATAGAATGGGAAGTGGCATAAGTTCAGCTGTTTCATTACAAGCATAACCAAACATTGTTCCTTGGTCTCCTGCTCCTAACTCTCCTGATGGCATATCAACACCTTGATTTACATCTGAACTCTGCTCTCCAATTCCATTTAGTATTCCTGCAGAACGATAATCAAATCCAAATGCTGAGTTAGTATAACCAATTTCACGTATTACCTCTCGTGCTATATCTTGCATTGGTGCATATATCTCTGTTTTAAGCTCTCCTGTAATAATACAAAATCCATTACTTATTAAGGTCTCACATGCCACTCTTGCATTTGTATCTCTCTCTATAATATAATCTAAAATTGCATCAGATATTTGGTCTGCCATCTTGTCTGGATGACCCTCTGTTACTGATTCAGAGGTAAAGATATACTCTTTTGCCATCTACTCAATCCTCTTTGCTAACTGTTCAGGTAGCAACTCTAAAGACTCTTCTACTAGTTTGGTATTTCCGTGAGTTATAAACTTATCTTCATATTCAAAAGTTGTAATTTGAATATCTTGAATCTTCTCTTCACTCAAAAATTCTAAAATAGCAGAGGCCACACCACCCATTTTTGCTGAATCTGAAAATATATACCAATGTTTATGCTCTTTTGATAGCTCTAAAAGTCTATTTCTATCTAAAGGTTTTACAAAGCGTAAATCTAATATAGTTGGATTTCTATCAATAAGTTTAGCTACTTGCTCTGCACGTCCTACACCATTTCCATAACCTACAAATAGTATCTCTGAACCCTCTGATACTACTCTTGATTTTCCAAATTCAAAGGGTGTATTATCTTTATCTTGAGAGATAAATGCACCTCTTGGGTATCTAAAGGCACAAGGTGTTGGAAAATCTTTAGCAAATTTCATAGCTTCTATCATTGTATTGTTAGAAGATGGAGCAAATATCGTCATATTAGGAATTGCTCTTAAAAAAGATATGTCAAAAACTCCTTGATGTGTCTCTCCATCTTCTCCTACAATTCCTGCTCTATCAATTGCAAAAGCTACACCCAAGTTCATGAGGCATATGTCATGAATCAGTTGGTCATATCCTCTCTGTAAAAAGGTTGAGTATATTGTACAGAATGGTTTAAACCCCTCTTTAGCTAATGCACCCATAGATGTGACAGCGTGTTGTTCTGCAATTGCAACATCCCAAAAACGCTCTGGATATTTAGCCATAGCCATACTCATACCTGTTCCACTTGGCATAGCAGCTGTTACACCTACCACCTTATCATCAATATCTGCAAGTTCTACTAGAGTCTCTGCAAATATGGCTGTTGATGCTTTTGGTGATGATTTTTTTTCTGAATTACCACTATCTATGTCAAATGCTCCAACACCATGCCAATGTTCTTTACTAGCTCCAGCACCTTCAGCAATCTCATACCCTTTTCCTTTTGTAGTTTGAACATGAATAATAACAGGTCTTTTTAGCTCTTTTGCAATTTTAAGAGTATCTATTAGTGATTCAATATTATGACCATCAATAGGTCCAATATACTCTAATCCTAACTCTTCAAATAGAATACCAGGGGTAATTAACTGAAAAGACTCTTCTACTCTTTTTGCCATATATGTAGCAGAATCAGGAAGTGATTCTAGTAACTCTTTAGTCTTTTTTTTGAATTTTTGATAGAATGGAGATGCCATGCTTTGAGATAATATACGACTCAATGCTCCAATGGGAGAGGCGATACTCATCTCATTATCATTTAAAATAATAATTGCTGGATATTTTCTATCTCCAAGTTCATTCATAGCTTCATAAACCATTCCTGCACTCATACTACCATCCCCAATAAGTGCTAAAGGAATACGTTCATCCTCTTCTCCTTTGAGGGATATTGCTTTTGCTGCACCTGTAGCTAAAGAGATGGAGGTAGAGGAGTGACCTGCCATGTAGTAGTCATTATCAGACTCTTTAGGTTTAGTATATCCACTAAGCCCATCAAATTGACGTAGAGTATCAAAATCATCCCATCTATCAGTAACTAGTTTATGTGCATAAGATTGATGAGAGACATCAAAGATAAATGGGTTTTTTTTTGAATCAAATACGGCATGCATTGCAACTATAATATCAGTAGCACCCAATGTAGAGCTTAGATGACCACCGTTTTTACTAACAGTATCTAAAATTTTCTGCCTTACTCTTCTTGCTATATCCTCTAGTTCTGCTATATCTTTTGTTTTTAAATCCCCAAATTTATTCATACTACAACTCTCCTTAAGATGGAAAAGAGTTTATCATTTTGTTCTTTAGTTCCAATTGTAATACGAACAGCATTCATTCCATACGATGCTAAATTACGAATAATCACACCCTCTTTTAGTAGCTTATCTGAAATATCTGTTGAGTCCATATTATTATTGAACAGATATGTTATGAAGTTTGTGTAGCTATCTATGTATTCAACTCCTATCTCTTTGGCAAACTCTTCATAGCGTTTAATCTCTTGTCTATGTAGAGCAATAGATTCCGTTACAAACTCTTCGTCTTTACAAGCTTCAATCCCTGCAATAAGTGAAAGTGTTGTGATGTTAAATGGGGGTCTCATCTTATATAGTTGACCAATAAGTGTTCTATTTGCAATCCCATATCCTACACGCATACCACCCAATCCGTAAGCTTTAGAGAATGTTCCAAGGTAGATTACATTTGGAAACTCTATTAAGTCATTAGGTTCTATGGCATATCTCTTATCTTTTGCAGAGGCATACTCCATATATGCACCATCAACAACAACTAATGTTTCCTCTTCAACAGCATCTATAATCTTTAAAACATCCTCTTTTGAAGTGGCATCTCCCGTTGGATTGTTTGGAGTACAAAGGTATATGATTTTAGGTCTATCTCTTCTATATGCCTCTATAAACTCCTCTACAATATGTTGATAACTTGGAGTTCTTACAATCTTTGCTCCCATCTGTTTAGCATAAATTTCATACATAGCAAATGTAACTTTTGACATTAGAACAGAGTCATTAGGATTTAGTAATGCACGAGATATAAACTCCAAGACTTGGTCTGAACCTGCACCAATAATAATATTTTCATTTTTCTCTGAAAACTTACTAGATAGAGCATCTTTTAGCTCAAACATGGAGTCATCAGGATATAGATATGCTCTATGAGCATTATCTGCAATAGCTTTTGCAACTTTTGGACTACAACCTTTAGGGTTCTCATTAGATGCTAATTTAACTACATCTTTAGCATCAATTCCAAACTCTCTTACCACTAACTCTATTGGTTTTCCAGCTTCATAAATCTTTATCTCTTTTAATGAATCATTAAACTTCATCTTTTATCCTTATATGTCATCATTCTCTTTAATATAAGAGCCAAGTATCTTAATCTCATCTTTGTGCCTATCCATAATATCTATAATATGTGAGTCTTTTTGATGACCATCAAACTCTATGAAAAAGATAGATTCACCCTCTACAATATGTGATTTAATTTTGTTTAAGTTAACTTCACATCTTTCAAAATCATTTAGAAACTCTACTAATGCTCCAGGTTTATTTCTTAGATATACTAATATAGATGTCTTATCATTTCCTGATACTAAATTATCAAAATTACTTATAACAAAAAAACGGGTCTTATTGTTAGTGCAATCCTCAATATTTTTAAAAAGAATTGGTAGGTTGTATAGTTTTGCAGCAACATCTGCACATATTGCTGCTGAATAATCCTCTTCCATTGCAAGTTTTGCTGCTTTTGCTGTCGATTCAATAGGTATAAGCTCCACCTCATCAAGTCCACAATCTTGTAGAAAAATCCTACATTGGTCAAATGCAATATCTTTAGAGTATATCTTCTTAATCTGTTCAATGGAGTCACAACGAGTAGCTAAGGTGTGGTGAATATCCATAAAGACTTCTGCAATAATTTTTAGATTATACTCTCTTAGAGAGTTTATTGTATTACTAACAATACCATTAGATGAATTTTCAATAGGAATAACACCAAATTTTGCTGTACCACGATTAACCTCTCTAAATACAGCTTCAATAGAACCCATTGGAATATATCTACTCATTGCTCCAAATCTACTCTCTGCTACTTGGTGTGTAAATGATGCTTTTGGACCTAGATATGCAATAGCCTCTGGGCGTTCAAGATTCCTAGATACAGCAAAAAGCTCCAAAAAGAGAGCATCTATTGCTTCATCTGTTAGTTTTCCACTATTCTGTTTTTTTAAGCGATTTAAAATGGCTTGTTCTCTCTCTGGACGATAGATAGGTGTACCTGTTGTATTTTTTACCTCTCCAACTATATACACCTGTTCCATTCTTCTGTTATATAGGTCTAAAAGTTGGTCATCAATACTATCTATGTTAAGACGTAATTCATCTAATGTCATAATCTATCTCCTTAATTACTGCTAACTCTACGATTGCCAATTGCTATCGCAACTCTCTTCTAATCTTATTTGGTCTTCAAATGTTTCACGCTCACGAATAAGATAATCTTTTCCATCAAAAATTGCTACCTCAGCAGAGCGTCCTCTTGTGTTGTAGTTACTAGACATTGTAAAACCGTAAGCACCTGCTGAGTGGACTACCAAAATATCATGATGATTCATTTTAGGCAACATCACATTTTTTCCTAAAAAATCTCCACTCTCACATACAGGTCCAACTACATCAGCTATAGACTTCTCTTCTCCCTCTTTTCTAATAGCTTCTATTTTATGGTAAGCACCATATAGACTTGGACGTAATAGGTCATTCATCGCTCCATCAACAATAACAAAACGTTTTTTTCCATTAACCTTTTCATATAGAACAGAGGTTAAAAATATACCAGCATTTGCCATCATATATCTACCTGGTTCACTTAAAATAGTGACATCTAAACCTTTTATTTGAGATAATATAGCTTTAGCATAATCGGCAGGTCTAATGGTTGTCTCATCATCATAGACCACACCTAATCCTCCACCAACATCAAAAAATTTAATATCAATACCAATTGCATCTAGTGAACGAACTAAATCAGCTACAATTCCACAAGCCTCTGTGATTGGAGAGAGTTCTGTAAGTTGAGAGCCTATGTGAAAATGGATACCTATTGGATTTAGATGTTCAGATTTTTTTGCATATATATACATCCTCTTTGCACTATCTAAACTAACTCCAAATTTGTTTTCATGTAAACCTGTTGAGATGTATGGGTGTGTTTTTGGGTCAACATTTGGATTTACACGGATAGAGATTCTAGCTTCAACATTTAACTCTTTGGCTATCATCTCAACCCGTTTCATCTCTGCTTCACTCTCTAAGTTGATTAGTAAAATATCTCTCTCTAAAGCCTCTCTAATCTCAGAGTCTCTCTTTCCTACACCTGAAAAGATGATACGATATTTTTTAACCCCTGCTTTTAAAGCACGATTAACCTCTCCAATACTAACACAATCAGCACCAGCTCCAAGATTGGCTAGATGACGGATAACAGCCAAGTTTGAGTTTGATTTGACAGCATAAGCTACTAAGGATTTTTTCCCACCAAAAGCACCTTTTAGCTCTTCATATCTATTTGTAATATTGTTAAAATCATAAATATAAAGTGGGGTGTTATATTTTTTAACTAAGGTAGTTATATCTAAACTCATAATAAATCAGTTCCTCTTTTTATAATTGTCGCGATTCTACCTAAAATTTGGTTATAGATGGTTAATAAGATTTTTTAAGGTTTCAACCTTAATTTAAGTTTTAAAAAATTATTCAATTATTTCTGTATATAAAATATAATATTAAAAAATAGTGTTCCTAAAAGTAACTATTTTATTTAAAAAAATTATTATTTTTTTCTTAATTTTTTTTTTCATAAAAATGAATCAAAAAGTGATAAAATTTAAAAAAAAGAAGATATATGATAATAATTGATATTATGAGTGACTCATTAACTAATCCCATTAATTTAACCATTGTTTTAGCTATAGCTATTTTAGCTATTATAGATGTTGTTTTTAAAAAAGATTTAAAGAGTCAAATTGTTAGTTTAGGTGTTTTAGGTACATTTATTGGTATATTTATGGGACTTCAAGATTTTAATCCTGCCAATATGAAAGATAGTATAAATACAATTTTGATTGGATTAAAAACAGCCTTTTTCACATCAATAGTTGGTATGGGTGTAGCTCTTTTCCTATCTGTTCTTCAACGAATATTTACTGTAAATCTTGATGATTCAACAGAACAATCAAAAATACTTCTTGAAATTTCATCTAAATTAGACTCTTTAGAGAAACTAGATAATGCAGATGGTAATGATAGAGTTATTGGAGAGCTAGAGAGATTAAGAACCATAGAGATAGATAGTAGAGATATTATGAAAGAGGTATCAATCAAATTGGACTCTTTGGAGAGATTAAAAACAGTAGAGAGAGATATTGTAGTTCTACAAGGTTTAATAAAAGAGCAGACAGAAAGTTGGAGTAGAGATAGTGAGGCACTTCTATTTGTATTAGATGGTCATTTTAAAAAAATGAACCAATCTTTAGAGATAGCCATAGAGAAGTTATCAAAAGGGGCAACAGAAGAGATAATAAATGCACTAAAACAGGTTATAGAGGAGTTTAACCAAGAGTTACAGTCTCAATTTGGTGAAAACTTTGTTAAGCTAAATGAATCGGTAGTAAATCTTCTTAAATGGCAAGATAACTATAAAACCCATATAGAAAATATAGATAATCATCTCCAATTATCCAATTTATCTATTGAAAAATCAAAAGATAGCTTTGAAATTATCGCATCTAAAAATGAAGATGTCTTAATGATATATGCTCAATTGCAAGAGATTATATTTACCTATGATAAGCAGATAGAGGAGCTTGGAAAACATCTAAAAACCTATTCAAATCTAAGTAGTAGTGCAGAAAATATGTTCTCTTCTATTACCAATAATATATCTAAAACAAAAGATGAATTTAGCTCTCTTACACAACATATTAAAGATGAAAATAGAAAACAGATAAATGATACAAAAAGAGTCAATATAGAGATTGAAGAGAGGGTTAAGGAGCTAGAGCAGATATCAAAATATTTTAAAGATATAGGAGTACAGATACCAACAGCATTAAAAGTTTCACTAGAGGCATTAAATAGTGGATTGACATCTTTAACCAATAGTTTCCAAAAGGATTATGAGAAGATTATGGATAGCTATAAAGATGGTATAAAGAGATGAAATCCAATAGTGAGTGGATGAGTATATCGGATATGATGTCTGGATTGATGCTTATCTTTATGTTTATTGCCATAAGTTTTATGATAGAGGTTCAGAGTGATAAAGAGAAGATAAAAGAGATAGCAATTACCTATAATAAAGACAAAAGAGAGTTAAATAGAGACTTAAACATTGAATTCTATTCTGATTTAGAAAAATGGGATGCAGAGATTACAAAAGATAATGCAGTAGTCTTCAACTCTCCAAGTGTACTCTTTGAGAGTGGAAAATCTAAATTAAAGATAGCTTTTAAAAGGATATTGAATGACTTTTTTCCAAGATATATAGCTATCTTATCATCAAATAAATATAGAGATGAGATAGATGAGGTTAGAATAGAGGGACACACTTCAAATAGTTGGAAAGGAGCTTATTCAAGAGAAGATATATATCTAAAAAATATGTCTCTTTCTCAATCAAGAGCAAATAATGTATTAGCATACTGCTACTCAATAAAAAATATATCTATGCAATCTGAAAAGGGTTGGTTAGAGAGACATCTTCGTGCAAATGGTATGGCATTTGCAAAAATGAAATATGTAGATAAAAATAGAACTATTCCAGATATGATTAAATCAAGAAGAGTAGAGTTTAAGATACAGATGAAAACAGAAGATAAAATATATAAAATCTTAGAGGTGTCAGAGTAGTGGAGTTTAATTTTCCCAAATTTGATACCTTTTTAGATGTAGTTAAATCAATTACAAAAAGAGAGTTGATAAAAGCAAAAGAGTTATTGGCGACAGAGGGTAAAAACATAACCTCTCTTGCAGATATTATTGTTGGAGCTAATGGGGAACTATTTGATACTCTTCCTGATGGAACAGTAGTTAAAGTAAATCTATATATAGCTGTAAAATCCATAGATAGAGCCTCTTTAGCCAACATAGAGCCAAGAGATATATATAAATATCATATATATAGATGCAATACTATCTCACAAATGTTTGATACTGGTCGTAGACATAGATATAAGATTAATAATAGAGATGATGGAACTTTTTTTTATATATTTAATGATTATCAAGGTAAGATTTTAGAACAAAGAGATAATCAAAAGTTAAATATTTGTAAAAATTGTCTTAAAAAATTTCTTGGAAAACAGTTCGCCTCTGATTATGATGTTGAAAACTTTAATCTTCAGGATTTTCACAAACAAAATAGTTCTATTTTTGGAACTCTTGATACATCATCTTTAGAGATGGGAGAAGATGCAGTGCCAGATGTATATGTATCAAATTGGAGAGAGATATCCAATAAAATTAAAAGAAGAGAGAACTATTGTTGTCAAGATTGTGGTTGGAAAGCTCAAACTAAATATGAAGAGTCTTTTATTCATACACATCATCAAAATGGAGATAAAAATAATAACCAAGATGAAAATTTGAGAGTATTGTGCATAAAATGTCATTCAGAAGTTGATATTTATCATCAAAGAATCAAATCTAGCGAAAAATATAGGGAGTTTTTAGATAATTTCAAAAATAGATAGAGTTAATTGTAAAAATCCTTTTTATCTATCCCTTTAAAAAGATATGTTATATTGTTTTTAAAATAAAACTTAACAATTTTAAAGGCAAATTCATGTCACAAGAACCAGAAGATTTACCACAAGAAACTTTATTTATGAAAAATAAAATCAAATTTACCCATCTACACCTTCATACTGAATTTTCAATGCTTGATGGAGCAAATAAGATACCAGTTTTAGCTAAAAAGATAAAAGAGTTAGGAATGGATTCTGTTGCAATGACAGACCATGGAAATATGTTTGGAACAATTACATTCTATAATGAGATGAAAAAACATGGCATTAAACCTATTATTGGTATGGAGGCTTATATCCATAATGAAGATGAGATAGGAGATAAATCGACAAGAAAACGGTTTCACTTATGTCTATATGCTAAAAATGATACTGGATATAAAAATCTTATGTATCTTAGCTCACAAGCATATATGAATGGTTTCTACTACTACCCAAGAATTAACTGGAAGATGTTAAAAGATAATAGTGAGGGGTTAATATGCTCCTCTGCTTGTCTACAAGGAGAGATTAACTGGCACTTAAATTTGAGTGAAAGAAATGTTAAAAATGGTGCAATGGGTTATCAGGAGGCAAAAAAAGTAGCTCTTAGGTACAAAGAGGTTTTTGGTGATGATTTCTATATGGAGATTATGCGTCATGGGATTGACCATCAATATAATATTGACAAACAGATTATTCAACTTAGTCAAGAGACGGGAATAAAGATTATTGCTACCAATGATACCCACTATACATTGCAAAAAGATGCTGAAGCACATGAGGCTTTTATGTGTATTGCAATGAACAAACTATACGATGACCCAAACCGTTTACGTCACTCTGTTCATGAATTCTATGTTAAATCTCCCCAAGAGATGGCTAAACTTTTTGCTGATATTCCAGAAGCCATAGAGAATACTCAAGAGATTGCCAATAAGTGTAACTTGGAGATTAAACTTGGAAATCCAACACCACCTAACTTTAAATTTGCTAGAGAGATGGCAGAGGAGGAGGGGTTAAAACTTCCTGAAGATAGAGAGTATTCACTAGAGAACGATAAGGTTCTATTTATACACCTATCAAAAAAGGGGCTAGAGAAGAGACTCAAAATAGTTCCAGAAGAGAAACACCAAGAGTACCGTGATAGATTGCAAGTTGAGATAGATATTATTAACAATATGAAGTTCCCTGGCTACATGCTCATTGTTTGGGAATTTGTTATTCAAGCCAAAAAAATGGGTATTCCTGTAGGGCCAGGGCGTGGATGTTTAACAAAAGATGCTTTAGTATATACCATAGATAAAGAAGAGATTAAAACAAAACATATAGATAAGATAGAAGTAGGAGATACCATCCTAACTCATAACAATCATCCTAAAGAGGTAACAGAATGTTTTGAGTATGAGACAGAAGAGGAGTTGTTAACTATCTCTACATTTTATGGAGATTTGATTAATAATATTAAACTTACAAAA
The DNA here is from genome assembly GCA_947313765.1 of uncultured Sulfurovum sp. Lineage (GTDB taxonomy): Bacteria > Campylobacterota > Campylobacteria > Campylobacterales > Sulfurovaceae > UBA1140. Next base: position 1,372 of record CAMZNQ010000110.1, on the reverse strand, counting down.
GACCATGAAATATATATGGGAGATGATGAGTGGAGAGAGGCAGAAGATATTACAACTAAAGATTGGTTGGTTATGCCTATTCCGAAATATACTATTAAAAAGATTTATGAGTTTGATTTATTAAATTTTTATAAAAAAGATTATAGAGAGGAGAATGGATACCTAATATATAACTATTCTCAAAATAAAAAACATGATTTTAGCATTAAAGATTTATCAAAAAGAGTAAAAAAAACAAAAGCAACGATAAAAAAATATTATAAACAGTTAATAGGTATAGATGTAAATATCAAAAAAGAGACAGTTCAAGATATAGAGAGCTATATTCTACAAAGATTTAAATCTACAGATGATTGGGTTAACTATATTGATGAGTTAAATCAAAGAAGAGTTAAAAGATATCTACAGAATAGTTACTACTTTAGAAAATTTTTAGGAAGATGGATAGGAGATGGTCATATTAGAAAAGATATGAAAAGGAAATCTGTATCTATTGTATTTCATAAAGATGATAAAAATGGAATTGATGAGACTCTAGCTTTTATAGAAGAGAATGGTTATGACTACTCTCTATTAAAAAGTAAAAATATTATAGATATAAATATTCATGATAAGTTTCTACATGCCTTTTTTGCAAAAACATTTAGTAATTATAGATTTGAATCCAATTCAAAATATATACCAAGTTTTGTTTTTAATCTACCAAAAGAAGAAATTTTAGAAGTTTTAGATGGATATATCTCTGCTGATGGATATTGTAGCAACAATAGAATAAAAATTACAACGGTATCTAAAAAACTTGCCTTGCAGACTAGAAAGCTACTATTTCAAGTTGGCATACCATCAACTCTTAGAGAAGATAAAAGAGTATTAACCTCCATACAACTAAAAGAGGGCAACTCTTGTTATACCATCAATTTTCCATCTAATGGGTCGATATATAACATTCCAAAAGAGCGACAAAATATATATAAGATAGAAAAAGATTACATAAAGCTAAAAGTAAGAAAAATCATTAAACATAAAAAAGAGAAGATAAAAGTTTATGATTTTACAGTAAAAGATGACCACTCATACACAACAACTAACTATATTGTTCATAACTCGGCAGCAGGTAGCCTTGTAGCATACTCGTTAGAGATTACAGATATTGACCCATTACCCTACGGTCTACTATTTGAGCGTTTTCTAAACCCTGAAAGGGTATCTATGCCAGATATTGACATGGATTTTTGTCAAGCAAGACGGCAAGAGATTTTAGATTATGTTATTGAACAATATGGTCGTGTCAATGTTGCTCAAATCATCACTTTTGGTAAGCTTCTTGCTAAAGGTGTCATTCGTGATGTTGCAAGGGTCATGGATATGCCAT
>CAMZNQ010000109.1 GCA_947313765.1 uncultured Sulfurovum sp. | reverse complement strand
CTCTTTTGTTCAATATAACCATAATACTCTTCAGCTCTTTTTCCTACAATTTCAATAGAAGATAAAGACTCTAAACAGTAAAAACCAATAGCTTCAAAGAGTAGTATAATCGCATTCAATTGATAACCTCTTTTATCCATTATCTTAGACAACTCATAGAGCTTTATCCACTCTTTCTTATGTTTAAGTTGTTGTATATCTTCTAAATGATAAAGAATATCTTCAATATAGTGTTGAAAATATTCTACTGATTTATCTTTTTGAAGCTCTTCTAAATTATCAATAATATCTGATATTAAATTGCCCTCAATAAGTGATTTTAAAGAGTTAGATAAAAAATGACTAGAGAAATTACTTAGCTCTTTAGCTACTTTTTTGTAAAGAGGATTTTTAAAACGAATACTTGATGAGACTGTATAGTTTTGATTAAAACTAGAGAGCATAAAAGATAGATTTGCTAACTCTAAATACTCTTTTAAATCTACAACTTCATACTTAGAGAATTTTTCTACCTCTTTAGCAAAAAGAATATGCTCTATCTTTTTAGGGTCTTTTATATTTTGTATAATCATATCAACAGTAACTAAAATTGGTAAATGTCTAAAACCATGACTCACATCAATAATAACACTATCATAACTACCAATAATCTTGTTTATCTCATTTAAAAAATATCCATAATCCGACTCTTTTTTACTACTCTTTTCTGAAACAAAAAAACCATTATCTTCAATATTATACTCTATCTCTTCATACTCTAAAACTTCATTTTGTTTACTCTTTGAAGACTCTGTATAGATAGAGATAACATTTTCTTCAAAATTATCTATTAAAAGAGGAAGCATATTTGTATATCTATCTTTATTTAAAGAGAATTTCTCTTTCAGTTCATCAGATAAAAAATACTCTGCTCTCTCTTGACCCTCTCTTGGTTTACCTATCATTCCTAAAATTGTAATAACTGCTTTTTTCATCTCTTTCTCCTAAAATTTTCTACGCCTAAAGAGCTTTTAGCATCTTGCTTATGTTCTGCTATTAATGTGTGTGAAAAGAGTAAAAACATCTTTTTCATTATTGGTATCTCCTATTTTTTAATTGTTGTTATTATAGAGTTTTTTTGGGACAAAAGCTGTCTAGCTTATTCAAGTATTTGATTTATCTCATCTTGCACTTGATGCGTTTGACTATTGGCTAGTTTTAAACGTTCTTTTAACTCTGAAATATTATCTTTCATTTGCTCTTTGAGTCCAAATAGCTCTTTTCTTGAAGCTAAAATAAGATTAATCTCTTTTTGAAAAACTCTTTTTTCAATCCGATTATCGGTCATCTTTTTTTTCATAAATAGCTCCGATAATGATTCTTTGGACTCTTTAAGAGTATGATTCACTTGCTTAAATTCTCTATTTGCTTGTTTTAAAGTCTTATAAATAGCATCTGCTATCTTTCGTTTTGCCTTTTTCATCTTGAATAACTTGTCTAAACTATCTTTTCTTCTTGCATGATATGCCTCATGTTCTATCCACTCTTCAGCCTCATCACAAGTATAATCATATTCTCTTCTTGCACGTTTATTGCTAGAACTAGCATCATCCAACAAATATGCTCCAACACCAATAACTACTGCTCCTACGATAAATGGTAACATCTACTTTCCCCCTATAAGTTTAGTATTAGACTCAAAACTACTCATTAAGTTTAGTTTTTCAAGAGCTTGACTTTGTTCAGCTTGAAATAACTCATTTGCTTGTGATATTAACGTAGGAATTGTCTCTTTAATATGAAGAGGTACATTTGGGTCAGACAACATCTTGCTATATCTAGAAATATGTTTTAAAAGTTTTCCCTTACTCTTTTTTCCATTTTTCAACTCTTTACCAATCATCTTTAACCGAGCCATCTCTTGTTTAAAGCTTTTATCATTTTCATCCAACACTCTTACAAGTTCAGCCTCTATCTTTTTAACAATAACACTACTCTGCTCTTTCACTTTTTGGGTCTCATGCCGAATAATTTCAGTATTGTTCTTATAGTCAAAATATCTACCAACAGTTTGACCTATGAAGTCAAATGAAGCAGTCGGAACATTAAGTGATGGAAGGTTTGTTTTTGAAAGTGTAGTTAAAGTATTAAACATATTAAGTTCCTTATTAAAAAAATTAGAGATAACCTCAAAAGAGGCAAAGAGGACTAAGCCTTGTCGTCAGACAAAACTTCCTTGGTAGTTATTGCAACAGCAACAACACCAATCACGTAGACACAAAGTGGAATGGGAATCATGAAATCTCCTTTCTTAAGTTTGATAAGAGAAGTATATAAAAACTCTAGGACAAAAACTGTCTAGTTAAACTTTTTTATGAGATTTTTCAAATAAACCTCTTTGTGCCATTTTTCCACTTTTACTTTTTCTTCTTTAGTAAGTGACCTATTGAAAGAGGCTGAAGCTTGAATAATTTTATGATTAGAAATTTCAATAGCATAACAGAGGGTATTTTCAACAAAAAGACCATAAATAATTGAGCTACCTTTTGAAACATGGTCTGTATAAGAGAACAAACAATTATGTAGTATTCCTCCCCATTCATAAAGCTCGTGTGTATCAACAGGAAGTTCATAAGAGATATTTTCTAAACTAACCTTAGATTCAATCATATAGTTAGCATAAGAAAAAACTTCATTTTTTATCTTTATTTTTTTTATTCTTCG
>CAMZNQ010000108.1 GCA_947313765.1 uncultured Sulfurovum sp. | reverse complement strand
AGATTAGCATCACATGTTTGTCGAAAAAGTCTTTTAGCTTCATCCATATTTTTTCTGATACCTTTTCCATAAAAATAAAAAGTTCCTAAAGAGTAACAACCATTCATATTTTTTCCATCACAAGCTTTATCAAAAAATTCTTTTGCTTTAGAAAGATTTTTATCAACTCCTTCTCCTGCTTCAAATATAAGACCCAACTCATTACAATCTTCATATATATTTTTTGAACATGATTTCAAATAAGGAGCAATAGCTTTCTCATTATTTTGTAAAATCCCATACAAAGGAAGACGATAAGCATCCCCAAGATTTGAACATCCTTTTACATTCCCCTTATTGCAAGCCATTTCATAAAATTCAATTGCTTTTTTACCATCTACTTTTGTACCCTCGCCATTAGCATACATTGACCCAAGGTTATTACACCCTTTATCATAATCTATCTCACATGCTTTTCTATAATAATCTATAGCTATAACATCGCTCTTATTTGATTTATAAAAATCATCATAAATAATAGCATTTTCAAAACAAGCTTTTCCACCACCTAATTTACAAGCTTTTTCATAAAAATAAATAGCTTTAGAAATATTTTTATCTGCACCATACCAAGCATGGTTGTAAGTATCTCCTAAACTAGTACAACCTAATATGTGATTGTTATCACATGCTTTAGTGAATGCGTTTATTGCTTTTGAAAGGTTTTTTTCTATACCTATACCATCTCCATAAGTTATACCTAAATTATTACAACCCCAATAATCTCCACCTTTACAAGCCAAACTATAGTACTTAAAAGCTTGTTTTTTTGACAGCCATATATCTTTAGAGGTTTGATACAAAACACCCAATTCATTACAACTAGAAGGATTATTTTCACTACAACCTTTTTCATAAAATTTCATTGCTATAGAGAGGTTTATATCAACACCCATACCCTTTTTATAAAGGTCACCTATATTTTCACAAGCAATAATATCTTCATTATCACACCCCCTCTTATAATAATAGAGTGCTTTTTTATAATCTTTTTTTACACCATTACCAAATCTATATAACTGACCAACTTGATTACAAGAAGAGTATGCATTAGACTCTATACAAGTATTAAGATGTAGTTTAAATGCTTTTTCATAATCTTGTTTTACTATCTCTCCTCTTTCATAAGACCTTCCTAGATTATAACAAGCTAAGGAAGAGTTGTTGTCGCAACTTATAGTATAAAGTTCTAAAGCTTTTGTTACATTTTTTTCAACACCTATTCCATTTTCATAATTAGTGGCCAAATCAGCACAGGCTTCATTATCTCCTCTGTCACAAGAAACTTGAAAAAGTTTATGAGCCTTTGATAAATTTTTATCGACTCCATAACCATAATAATATAATAATCCTAGTTCTGTGCATCCTTCCATATATCCATTATCACATACTTTAGTAAAGTATTTGAATGCTTTTGGGTTAGCATCTTCTGTCCATCTTTCATAATGATAAAGATACGCTATCTGAAAACAGTTTTCTATGTTTGTTGTATCATTTGAATCACAAATACTCTCTTCTAGCTTAGGGTCTAGTTCCTCTATTATGTCAAGCATATCTAGTGAGCCTACATGCCTATTTAACTCTTTACCATTTTCAAAAATAATGGTTGTAGGAATATTTTTTATTTCATACTTCTCTCCAGCTATTTTTTGCTTATCAATATCAATGGACATAAACTTAACTTTACCATCAAATGATTCTGCAACTTTAGTATAGTCTGGTTTCATAAGACGACAAGCTCCACACCAAGGTGCAGAGAACATCACAATAGTTTTATTACTCTCTTTGATTTTACTTTCAAAATTTTTGTCTGTTAACTCTACCACGGAACTTTTTGCAAAGACGACAGAAAACATTAACAGTAAACTCATTAGAATTTTTTTATACATTTTAACTCCTATTTTTTTATTTATATTACAAGACCAACCATAAAAGCTAGAACC
>CAMZNQ010000107.1 GCA_947313765.1 uncultured Sulfurovum sp. | reverse complement strand
CGTCTAATCGGCGCACCTCCTGGGTATGTTGGATATGAGCAAGGTGGACTTTTGACCGAGATGGTTAAGAGAAATCCTCATACAGTGTTACTTCTTGATGAGGTTGAAAAGGCACATCCTGATATTATGAATGTGTTGCTTCAAGTGATGGATGGAGCTAAATTAACCGATAACAATGGAATGGTTAGTGATTTTAAAAATGTTATCTTGATTATGACCTCTAATCTTGGAACAAAAGAGGCAAATGTAATGGGCTTTAACAAAGACAATAGTTCAAAAACAGAAAATGCTTTAAAAGATTACTTTTCGCCAGAGTTTATAAACCGTTTAAGTTCAATTGTTAAATTTAACCACTTGTCTTTAGAGGTTGTGGAGATGATTGTTGATACTGAAATAGCTAAACTTAATAAGCAGATGGAGAGTAAAAAAATCAGTATTAAATTAGGTAAAAAAGCTAGAAACTATGTTGCAAAAAGAGGTTATAGTGACTCTTACGGTGCAAGAGAGATTGCTAGAGTAATTGATAGAGAGATAAAAGAGGCATTAACAGATGAGATTTTATTTGGAGAACTAAAAGATGGAGGAACTGTCATAGTAGATTATAAAGAGGAGAAATTGAACTTTGCCTTCAATCTTTGATGATGATTATTATATTCCTCAATTGCGTAACTCTTCACACTCATTTCCAAATCCAAGATATACTAGTGAAGAGGGTCTTTTAGCTTTTGGAGGAGATTTAAACCCTAATCGTATCTTGAAAGCATACCGTACAGGTATATTTCCTTGGTTTAACTCTGATGACCCAATTCTTTGGTGGTCTCCAAATCCTCGTATGCTTCTATATCCAGAAGATTTTAAAACATCTAAATCTTTTCGTAGAGTTCTAAGAAATAGAGGATATGAGGTTAAGTTTGACCATAATTTTGAAGAGGTAATCTCAAGTTGTGGTAATATCCCTAGACCAAATCAAGAGGGAACTTGGTTAACCAAAGAGATGAAAGAGGCATATATGGAGCTTCATGATATGGGGTTTGCCCACTCTGTAGAGACCTATTACGAGGGAAAATTAGTAGGTGGACTATATGGAATTGCGATGGGAAAAATATTTTTTGGAGAGTCAATGTTTACTCTTATGCCTGATGCTTCAAAGGTAGCTCTATTTGCATTAAGTAACATATGTGTTGAAAAGTGTTATCATTTTATTGATTGTCAAGTTGAGACACCTCATATGTTGAGATGGGGTGCTAAATTAGTTCAACGCAATATCTTTTTAGACCAACTAGAAGAGGGGTTAGATTACTCTACCGATTTTGGTTCATGGAGAGATTGGACATGGAAATATAAACAGGAATAAGGGAGTATAGAATTATGGTAAATAGAGATATTAATTTTTCATTATGGTTGGATTTTATTGAGAGAGATTATCTAAAAAATGAGTTTGGTAAATTGATAGAGCAAGGAGTTGTAAATGGTGCAACATCAAATCCTGCTATTTTTGCATCTGCAATTACCTCTTCTCCTGCCTACAAGGAGCAGTTGGCAACATTAGAGGGTAAAACAGCAAAAGAGAAGTATGAAGCACTAGCCATAGAAGATATTCGTACGGCAGCACAGATGTTAAGACCTCTATATGATAAAGGAGATGACGGTTTTATCTCAATTGAGGTTGACCCATTTTTATGTAACGATACAAAAGGTACAATAGAAGAGGGAAAACGACTCTTTAAAGCTATTGGAGAACCAAATGTGATGGTAAAAGTACCTGCAACACAGGCAGGATATGAAGCCATGACATCATTGATGGAGAATGGAATTTCAGTAAATGCTACATTGGTTTTCTCTCCAAAACAAGCGACTCAATGTTTTAAAGCTATGACCAAAGGCATACAGCAAGGTGAGAAGTATGGAGCGTGTCGTCTTGAAGCTGTTATCTCTGTATTTGTAAGTCGTTTTGATAGAGCTTTAGATAGTGAATTGGAAGCTTGTGGTATAGAGCCTTCTAAAACTGGAATCTATAATGCTTCTAAAATCTATAATATGATTGAGAATAATGGAATTCCAAATATTCGTGCATTGTTTGCAAGTACGGGAGTAAAAGGAGATGAACTTCTTGCAGATTACTATATCAAAGGTTTAATGGCATCTCACTCTGTAAATACAGCACCATTATCAACTATTGAAGCCTATCTAAAAAATAGTCCTTCAGATACAAAAGAGGCACTACCTATTGAAGATAAATTTTTAAATGGTTACTTTATGAACCTAGAGGATAATGGGTTTAATATGAATGATATATATAAAAAGTTATTGGATGATGGTTTAGTAGCCTTTGAGAAGTCTTTCCAAGCTATGCTTGATACTATTAAATAGTCAAAAAAAATTTTGGAAGGCTTAAATCCCTTCCATCTCTTCTGCATTAAATTTAATGAGTTTATTTGAATTGCTAAGGTTAGTAACGGATTGATGGAAACAAGCTAAACTCTGACCTATAGAGAAGAGAAAAGATTGTTACCAATTTGTTACTAATAGTGATTATAATCAAAACACTATATTTACAAGGGTAAAAATGAGCAATATAATAATGGAAACGAAAGATTTTAGTTTTACCTATGCAGGAGTTGATACTCCTTCACTTAAGAGTATAAATCTTCCTATTGAAAAAAACAAAATTACTGCAATGATTGGTCCTTCTGGGTGTGGAAAATCTACACTACTTAGAGCCATGAACCGAATTCATGACCTATATCCTGGAAATAAATATGAGGGTGAGATAAACCTATATGGTAGTGATGGAAAAGAGAATATCTTAAAGTTGAAAAAAGAGAATGACCTAATTAAATTACGTCAAAGAGTTGGAATGATTTTCCAAAAACCTACACCATTTCCAATGAGCATATATGATAATGTTGCCTATGGAATGAGACTTGCAGGTCTTAAAAACAAATCAGAACTTGATGATAGAGTAGAGAAGGCTTTAAAAGATTCAGCAATCTGGAGTGAAACAAAAGATAGGTTAAACACATCTGCTCTTGGCATGAGTGGTGGACAACAGCAACGTTTATGTATTGCTAGAGCTGTTGCACTTAAACCTGAAGTGATGCTATTTGATGAACCTACATCTGCTCTTGACCCAATTAGTACAGGGGCGATTGAAGAGCTTATTGCAGAGCTAAAAAAAGATGTATCTGTTGTTATTGTGACACATAACATGCAACAAGCTTCACGACTTAGTGATTATACTGCATTTATGTATTTGGGAGATTTGATTGAGTATGATAAGACCGATACCATATTTATGAATCCAAATGTTAAATTGACAGAAGATTATATTACAGGTAGATTTGGATAATAGAATGTTTACCAAATATTAAAATTTTTAAATGAGCTTTGCTCAATTCAAATAAGAAGGATTAATGTGTTACCACAATATCATGATGCAAGACATAAAGTAAGAGATAAAGTTATAGGTTTAGTAAAAAATTTAGCAGAGACAAATAGGTTTGCTCTTGATGCCATGAAGTCAAAAGATGTAAAAGCTCTTGAAGATGCTCGTTTAGGACTAAAAGAGATGGCTTCTGTAACAGAGCAGATAGATAATGACATTGTTGTTATTTTTGCAAAGTTTACCCCTAGTGCTAGAGATTTAAGAGAGATGGTATCGTATCTAAAGATAACCTCTGCTCTAAATAGAATTAGAAATAACATAAACTCCTATCTTAAAAATATGCAAGGAATATTAGTTGAAAATCATAGTGATATCAATCTTCTAATAGATGACTCTTTGCGTATAAATAAATGTACTCTTGACTCATTTGATTATGCTATTGAGATGCTTAATACATTTGAAGATGATGATAAGATTAAAAAACTAGCATCTAAGATATCTGTTGAATACTCTAAAACAGAAGATATATACTCTCTGTTAGAGAAAGATATGGTTCAAAAAATGAACGATACAGGAGCTAGTGCAGAGGAGTATTTTAATCTTCTAAAATATTTTAGAAAAAATCTTAAGATTATTGATAGATTAGACTCTATTGCTCATAGAGTTATCTTTGCTCGTATGGGTGGAAAACTTTAATACTTAAAGTCTTCCATCGCTTTCACTTAAGATAGATTTAATATCAAAAACTACCTGCTTTTGATTATTTAGACTCATATCTCTATATTTATCATGAGCAACAGCTAAAACAACAGAAGAGTAACTCTCTATATCTAGTTTTGAACTATCAACCAGATTTAGATTGTACTCTCTTTTTACATCATCTGCATCTGCCCAATAATCACTAACCTCAACACTACATCCAAAATCTTGAAGTTCTCGTATGACATCAATTACCCTACTGTTTCTAATGTCTGGGCAATTCTCTTTAAAGGTAATGCCTAAAATTAAAACTTTAGCACCCTCTATCTTTTGACCTTTTTTAATCATAAGCTTTATGACTTGATTTGCTACATAGATTCCCATGTTGTCATTGAGTCTTCTACCTGCTAGTATAATTTCAGGATTATAACCTACCTCTTGTGCTTTATGAGTTAAGTAGTAAGGGTCAACACCAATACAGTGTCCTCCTACTAAACCTGGTTTAAAGGGTAAGAAGTTCCATTTTGTTCCAGCTGCTTCAAGAACAGCATTTGTATCAATATCTAAGCGACTAAATATCATTGAGAGTTCATTTACAAAAGCAATATTGATGTCTCTTTGAGAATTTTCTATCACTTTTGCTGCTTCTGCAACTTTTATGGATGGTGCTAGGTGTGTTCCTGCTGTAATGATGGAGGAGTATAGTTCATCTACTACTTTACCTATTTTTGGTGTAGAACCTGAAGTTACTTTTAAGATTTTAGTAACGGTATGCTTCTTATCTCCAGGGTTGATACGCTCTGGCGAGTATCCACAATAGAAATCCTGATTAAATGTTAATCCTGAAATTTTTTCTAAAATAGGAACACAATCCTCTTCTGTTGCCCCAGGATATACTGTAGATTCATAGATAACGATATCATCTTTTTTAAGTACTTTTCCAATGGATTCACTAGCTTTTAGAAGAGGTGTTAAATCAGGCTTTTTATGTTTATCAATAGGTGTAGGGACTGTTACTATATAGATATTACAATCACTAATATCTTCTAAAATATTTGTAAATTGCATTTTATTTGCAATGGCTTGATTAACTTGCTCTCTACTTAATTCTAGTGTTCTATCAATACCTGAACGTAATTCATCAATTCTCCATTGGGCAATGTCAAATCCTATTACCTCATATTTCTCTGAAAATGCATGTGCTAAAGGTAATCCTACATACCCTAGCCCTATGACTGCAATCTTGTGATTTATCATTATCTATTTTTCCCTTTTAATATCATTTATATACCAAGCAATTGACTCTTTTAACCCTTGCTCTAAGCTATGAGTAGGTTGATACTCTAATAGCTCTTGAATTTTATCTATATTTGCATTAGAGTGTCGAATATCTCCTTCTCTAAAATCTCTATATATAGCCTCTTTTATCTCTAGTTTAGGGAGATTCTCTTTGAGTCCATTAACAATAGCAGAATATAGATTATTTAGGGTTTCTCTACCTCCAATTGCTGTATTGAATGCCTCTCCAAAAGCTTTTGGGTTTTCTGTTGTTCCTGCTAAAATATTGGCTTGTATTACATTCTCTATGTATGTAAAGTCACGGCTTGTCTCTCCATCCCCATTAATGAACACATCTTCTCCATTTAAAATTTGACCAATCCATTTTGGAATTACAGCTGCATAAGCTCCATTTGGGTCTTGTCTCTTTCCAAATACATTAAAATATCGTAATCCAATAGCCTCCATTCCGTAGCATTTTTGAAAAACACCCATATAGAGTTCATTTACATACTTTGTAACAGCATAAGGAGAGAGAAGATTACCTGTACGCATCTCTACTTTTGGAAGCTCCTCTGAATCTCCATATACTGAAGATGAGGAGGCATAAACAAAACGTTTAACACCATTATCTTTAGATGCTGTTAAGATATTTAAAAAGCCTGTTACGTTTGAGTGGTTAGTGAGAATAGGATTATCAATGGAACGAGGAACAGAGCCAAGTGCTGCTTGGTGTAGTACTATGTCTACATTTTTAGTAATTTTTTGACATGTTTCAAAATCTGTAATATCTCCCTCTACAAAAGTAAAATTCTCCCACTCTTTAGGCGTAACAGAATTTTTTATATGTTCTAAATTATAAATATGTCCTGTTGAGAAGTTATCTAAAGAGATAACTTTTTGGTTTAGTTTTAGTAGTCTCTCTGCAAGGTTTGAGCCAATAAATCCTGCTACACCTGTAACAAGCCATGTTTGAGGTTTTTTTATTAAATCATTCTTTATTCTATTATATTTCATTATATTTTCTTTTCTAATTTTTCAAAATATTAACATATCTTAACTAATATTATAGATTATTTAAAAAATTTAGATTTTTAATTTGACAAAAATTTAATACTAACAAATGGATTTAATATCTGACCAATAAGATTAAACATCGGGCTAACCTCTTTTACTCCAGTATTGAATGATTTCATATCATTTGGCATAACATATACAATATCATTTGGTTTAATCATTAAGTTTGCTGTTTGAAGAGAGTGTTTATCTGTTAAGTTTACAACTCTTGTTCTATTTTTATTGTTACCATCAATAATTAATATGGAGCTTCTATCTGCACTATCTGTTAAATCTCCAACTGTTGCTAAAATTTGTAGAAGTGTAAGTTGTTCATTTGGAAGTTCTACCTTACCAGGTCTTCTTACCTCTCCAATGACATAAGCCTTTTTATTTAAAACTTCTACTTGAACATCTGGATGTTTAATATATACACTTAATGCACTCTCTAATGCATCCTCTGCCTCTGTTTGTGTTAATCCTTCAAGATGTATCTTCTTAATTAATGGTAGACGTACATTTCCTCTTGAATTTACTAAAAGACCTCTCTCTTGTTGCATAGTATTTTGAGTAGATGTACTAATATCAGGATGTTTATATATCATGATTGATACTCTATCATAAGGTTGAATTTTATATTCAAAATGTACATTATCTAGTTGTTCTATAGTCTCCTCTTTTAATCTATTTTTACTGTTTACAGATTTATCTTTCTCATGTTTTTTAGAAACCTCTGTTTGATTAAAGAGAAGATAATCTTTTTTTGTAGTACAAGCTGTAAAGCCAAATAGTAGTAGGGTCAATATTAAAAGTTTCATAAAAAATCTCCATTTGATAGTATAATTATTTAATTTTAAATAGATGATATAATAACAAAAAACATGTAAAGATATATTAAAAAATACTTTTTTTTATTCCTTAATTTTTAATTATTTCTGATAACCTTAAAAATATATCCTCATCTGTATAGATTTTGCCAAAAGTAATCTGATTTTCTAAAAAATGTTCTTTAATTTTAATATCATGCTCTTCGATTAATTTTTGATACTCTTTTACTGTACTACTATTTAGATTAATCTCATTTGCCTCTAAAGAGTTTGGGTCAACTAGTTCAAAATCACCCATTAATGTTAGGTTCTCTTCTACTCTATCTCTAACTATAATGGCATAAACTTCATTTTTATAGGAGATATCACTCAAGTCTATATCTCCATAAAAGTCACCTACCATAAATATAAGAGATTTTTGACGAACAACTCCATTTACAAAGTTACAAAACTTTTTATAATCAACCTCTTTACCTAAACTATCTATCTCTATGGCACTATCTACTATATTATATATGATACTATCTCTTTTTGTTGGTTCAAAAAATAGTTCAGATTTATCTGAAAAAAATTGTGCTTGTAGTCGGTTGTGACCTTTAAGTGCAGAGAATGAGAGTAGAGCTAATATTTCAGCTACTATCTCCTGTTTTAGTTTGACTGAACCAAAGTTTATGCTCCCTGATACCATAAAAGCTAAAACGATATTAAGCTCTCTCTCTTCATTAAAAACATTTGTCTTTACCCCTGCTCCTTTAGCTGTAGCTTTCCAGTTTATTTTTCGTATATCATCTCCATGGTCATACTCTCTAATCTCTCTAAAATCTAATCCATCACCCTTAAATGCAGTTAGATGCTCTCCTAAATTTCCTGAAAAGAGATCTTTTTTTGCTCTAAGAAGTATCTCTTGTGCTATTTGATTCATATTATGGTACTTCAATAGTCTCTATGATAGTTTTTATAATATCATCAGTAGTGATATGTTTTGCTTGTGCTTTGTAATTTAGTATGATTCTATGACGAAGTACAGATGATGCAATATAACTAATACCTAAAGGTGTTACAAAATCATTACCACGAATAAGAGCGATGGCACAAGATGCTTTATATAAATCAATAGAGGCTCTAGGACTTGCTCCAAACTCTATGTACTCTGCTATCTCTTCACATCCATACTCTTTTGGAAAACGTGTAGCAAAAACAATTTTAGTCATATACTCTTTAATTGCATCATCTACATGCACGTTTTTTAAATCCTCTTTAATCTCATTTAAATCCTCAACAGAGGAGACTGCTTTAACCTCTTCAAATCCTGAAATCGCTACACGATTAACAATCTCCATCTCCTCTTCAAGAGTGTTGTAGCCTACAAGGACTTTTAGCATAAAACGGTCAAGTTGTGCCTCTGGTAGTCTGTATGTACCCTCTTGTTCAACAGGATTCTCTGTTGCCATAACTAAAAATGGTTTATCTATCTTAAAAGTTCTATCTCCAATAGTAACTTGTCTCTCTTGCATAACCTCTAAAAGAGCTGATTGTACCTTTGCAGGGGCTCTGTTAATCTCATCTGCAAGTAGTAAATTTGTAAATATTGGACCTTGTTTAATGGAGAACTCTCCAGACTTTGGATTATAAATCTCTGTTCCTGTTACATCACTAGGAAGCAGGTCGGGTGTAAATTGAACTCTTTTAAAATCAATTCCTAAAGCTTTTGATAGAGCATTAATTGCTGTAGTTTTTGCCAATCCAGGAACACCCTCAACTAAGATGTGTCCATTTGCAATAAGCCCAACCAATAATGAGTCAACGAGTTCCTCTTGACCTACAATAATTTTTTTTACCTCTTCTTTTATAGAGTCTATTTTATTCATAAATATATTACCATTCCTATCAAATATTTTCTAAAATTATAAAACCATTTTCTTAATAGTCGGTTAATGACTTTTTAATCTATTTAGATTAGAATGGAAAAAAATAGAGATAAGGTAAAAGATGAAGTTATATTACTACGCATTTACAAGCCATAAATATGGGCTAGATAGAATGAAAAGAGCAACAGTTATTTTAAATGGACTAAGAGAAGAGGGGATAGATACCATGCTTTTAGTTAATGATTTTAGAGCAGGGTTGGTTGCTCGTGAATTTGGAGTGAATGAATCTGTAACAATTGAAGGAATTCAAGATATTGATGCCATAGCTCAAACAGGAGATTGTATCATTATTGACTCTCCAGAAGATGACCATGGTAGATTGGTAAAATATTGTTCAGATTTTAAAAGAGTATTTAGATTTGCTGAACATAGAGAAGATAGCTCTATTCATGGGGAGATAATGTTAAAACTTAATTGTCAAGATGAGAAGTGTATATCTTCCTTAGTTGTAGATGATATATATTTTAAAGAGCATAAAAAAGATGATAGAACACTCTTTTTTCTAGGTGATTCAGATGCTAATAAAACTATCTTAAATAATGCAGATTTTTTTAAAGATAGTGGAATGGAGTTACTTTTAGGTCACTATTTTTATGTTAAATATGAGAGTGATTTAGAAAAGATATTTACCACTCTACATGAATCAGAAGAGTATATAGACCTAATATGTTCCTCTTCTCGTGTAGTAACAGCATCTTTTCAAACAGCACTTGAAGCATCTGTAGCAGGAGGAGAGGTTATTTTTATAGATATGGATACTTTAGATGTAGAAGAGAGAGAAATTTTAAATAAACTTAATATTAATTTAATAAATAAATTTAATAAAGAGGAATATGAACAGAAGATATTAGAAAGTGTTTCAATTAAAAATTCAATAGTAGAAAGAAAGGAAACAGTTGTGAGAAAAATTATAAATAAATTATAAAAAATAGTATAAGTTAATTCTCTTTGGCATATAATAGAGTTAAATTTGTTATAAAGGATGATTATGAGTGATAGACGTGACTTCATGGGTATGGCTCTTGGTGGTTTTACTGCCTTGGGTGGTATCGGTGCATTGATGGCGATGAAGAAGACTTGGGACCCACTTCCAAGTGTAAAAGCAGCTGGTTTTACAACCCTCGATTTAAAAGATTATAAAGAGGGCGAACTGGTTACTGAAAAGTGGAGAGGTAAACCTATCTTTGTCTTAAAACAGACAAAAGAGATGATGGCAAAAGCAACTGAAAATGATAAAAAGAGACTTATAGAGGTCGATGGTGGACACTATATGGTTTGTGTTGGTCTCTGTACGCATTTAGGTTGTATTCCTGGTTATAGACCAGATACACAAGACTTCCTATGTGCTTGTCATGGTGGTATGTATGATGCAACTGCTGAGGTAACAAAAGCACCACCTCCAAGAGGACTAGATATTCCTCCATTTAAACTTAATGGAACAAAGATAGCGTTGGGTGTAACAGGTCCTGAATATGAGAAGATGTTGGCTGATGGCACAACATTGAGAGTGTAAGGGGGATTGAATGGCAAGAATTGAAAATGCAAAAAGTATTGGCGAGTGGCTTGACCAGCGTTTAGCTGTTGAGACACTAAAAAGAGTTCTTCAAACAGAGTATTGGATTCCAAAAAATATTAACTTCCTTTGGGCTATGGGTATGGTACTTGCAGCTACATTTGGAATTTTATTGGTATCTGGTATATTCTTATTGATGTATTACAATCCAAGTACCGATTTGGCATTTGATAGTGTAAACTACACTATTATGACAGAGGTTGGCTACGGTTGGTTATGGAGACATGTTCATGGTGTTGGTGCATCGTTGGTTTTCCTTATTATCTATATTCACATGTTTACAGGTATCTACTACGGTTCATACAAAAAAGGTAGAGAGCTTATTTGGATTTCAGGTATGTTGCTATTTGTAGTATTCTCTGCTGAAGCATTCTCAGGATATATGTTACCTTGGGGACAGATGAGTTACTGGGCTGGTATGGTTATTACAAACCTATTCTCTGGTGGTTCACTTCACGCTGATGGTTTAGTTGAGTGGATTCGTGGGGATTATGTTCCTGCACAAGCATTCTTAAGCAGATTCTTTATGCTTCATGTTCTTCTTTTACCATTAGTTATTATTGGTGCGATTGTATTCCACTTTGGAACACTTAGAATCCCACACGTTAACAACCAAGATGGTGAAGATTTTGATTATGATGAGGCTGCTAGACTATACAAAGAGGGTAATGTTAAAGAGTCAAAAGTTATTCCATTCTCTCCAGTATTCTTAAGTAAAGATGTATTTGTAATGGGTGTCTACTTTGTTCTATTCTTCTATTTGGTATTTTACCACTTTGAATTTGCAATGGATCCAGTTAACTTTGACCCAGCAGATGGACTTAAAACACCTACACATATCTACCCAGAGTGGTACTTCTTATGGTCTTATGAAGTTCTTCGTCCATTCTCAACAGATTTAGGATTGATTGCATTTGCTATTGCACAAGTTATCTTCTTTACACTTCCATTCTTAGATAGAAGTCCAAACGTTGCACCTGCAAATAGAAGAGGATTATTCCACTTTTGGTTCTGGGCAATGTTGATTGATATGTTGGTTCTTACCTTTATGGGTAAATTACCTCCAGAAGGTATTTGGAGTACCATTGGTTTAGTCTCTGCAATTGTGTTCTTTGGATTGTGGATTTCACTACCAATTATTACCAAACTAGAAAAAAAGCTGTAAGGAGAAGATGATGAATAAAGAGTTAAAAATACTTGGAATTGTTGCAGCTTTCACGCTTGTTTTATATTGGGGAGTTGAGCCATTTGCTCACTCTCAAATGCATAAACATGTAGAGAGTAATGCACTTGTATATGATGGTAAAGCTGACATAGAAGAGGCTGAAGCTAAAAAAGATGAAGCGTTAGTCGCTAAAAAGAAGAAATTTTGGTCAGAAGTTACAGAGATTGCAAAACTTAAAGGTGATGCAACTGCTGGTGAAGCTACTTTTGGTATGTGTGCAGGTTGTCACATGGATGGTGCAACCAATATGGGTGGTGTTACACCTCCTAGTCTTGACCATGCAGGTGCAATTTATGATAAAAACTTCTTAATTGCTCTTATTAAAGACCCTGCTATGGCTACAAATGTTGACCATAAATACCCTAATGGAACTATGAGCCACCCAATGGGTAGCATTAGCTCTATGGTATCTACTCCACAAGATATTGCAAACGTTGTAGCATATCTTAAAGAGAAAAAAGCTGGAGAGGTTACACCAAAAGAGGCATTTACAGAGGCTTGTGGTCGTTGTCATGCTAACCGTTATGCAAAAATGACTCAACTTGGAGAGATTCCAAAAACTAAGTCAAACATTAAAACAGGTCAAGATATAGATAGAATGAAATATGACCAAAAAGTGGCAACAGAGCAAGGTGCTTTAGCTGATTACTTAGGAAAACTTCCACCAGATTTATCTATTATAATTAGAGCTAGAAGTGAACACTTCTTCGAGACATTCATAGAGAATCCACAAGGACAATTGGCTGGTACAGCAATGCCTAGAACTGGATTGAACCATGAGGGTATGGATAAAGTTAAGGAGTTCTTAGAAGAGACAGGTGACCCATCTGCTCCTGCTAGAGCAATTGCTGGACCTTGGGTAATTGGATTCTTTATCCTATTTACCATCTTGGCTTATCTTTGGAAAAACTCTCTTTGGAGAGATTTACACTAAGATTTAATATCTTAAAACTACTGTAGATAGAGTTTAACTCTATCTACATCTTCTCACTTTTTTTTACAATCCACTTTTTATTTAATAACTTTATTGTATTATTATTAAAATAATATAAGGTAAACTATGAAAACAATATTTAGAGAATATGATATAAGAGGAATTTTTAAAAAAGAGTTAAATGAGCAGAGTGTTAAACTTATAGGTTATTTTTTAGGTCAAAGAGTCAAAGGCAATAGAGTTGTTGCCATTGGATTTGATGCTCGTTCTCACTCTCCTCTACTTTGTGATTACTTAACTTCTGGTCTAAACCATGCGGGGTGTATAGTATTAAATATGGGGATGGTAGCAACACCAGTTAACTACTTTTCAAACTATATAGAGCATAATGGAGTATCAACAGATGCTTCTATTATGATTACAGGTTCTCACAATCCAAGTGAATATAATGGATTTAAAATTACTATGGATAAAGCTCCTTTCTTTGGAGACGATATATATAGCTTAGGGGATGAGATTATTGCAAATAGAGATATTGAGATACCAAATAATAGAACATCAACCATTATTGATGTTAAAACTCCATATATTAACTACATGTTAGATAGCTTTTCTCATTTAAAATCAATGGATAAAAAGATAATAGTAGATTGTGGTAACGGTGTGGCTGATACTGTTATATCTGATATTTTTAATGGTTTAGATTTAGACTATATTGGTCTATATATGAAACCAGATGGTACATTTCCAAATCACCACCCAGACCCATCTGTTGAGGCTAATTTGGTAGATGTCAAAAAGGTTTTAGAAGATAGAGGAGATATTGCTTTTGCTTATGATGGAGATGCAGATAGGATAGCTGTTCTTACCCATAAGCATAATATTAAAGGTGACCAAATGGCTCTGCTTTATGCTATGAAGATGGAAAATCCAACTGTTATTGGCGAGGTAAAATGTTCACAAGTTATGTATGATGAGCTAGAGCGTCGTGGTGCAAAAGCTATTATGTATAAGACTGGTCACTCTAATTTGAAAGTAAAAATGAGAGAGACAAATGCTGATTTAGCTTGTGAAGTTAGTGGACATATCTTCTTTAAACATCGTTATTTTGGTTATGATGATGCAATCTATGCTACACTTAGAATGTTAGAGCTAATTCATGATGGCATAGATTTAGATAGAGAGATAGATTCTCTACCTAAAGTCTTTTCAACAGAGGAGATAAAGGTAGAGACTACAGAGAGTGAGAAGTTTAAAATAATAGATATGGTAAAAAAACTACTTAAAAATCCATCTAAAGATTTTCCTAAGATTAAAAATATTATTGATATTGATGGTGTTCGTATAAATTTTGAGAAAGGTTGGGGTTTAGTTCGTGCTAGTAACACAACACCTGTGTTAGTTACACGTTTTGAATCTACAGATGAGAGTTTAGCTAAAGAGTATCAAGAGGCAGTTAATGGTTTAATCTTAAAAGCAAAAGAGAAGATTTAATATGGAAAATAGACTATTTTTTGAACGATTAGATAGACTATATGAAGATAAGATAAGATTACTATTGAAAATAGAGAGAGAGAGAGACCACATTGGTTACTACAGCTTACCAAAGCAGAATATAGAACCTATTTTAGAGTTTAGAGATAGTTTTGATGATAAGATTGAGACTATTGTTGTTCTTGGTATTGGAGGAAGCTCTTTAGGTGCAAAAGCGATATATAAATTTTTAGAGCCTATGGAGAAGCTAAAGAGAAATCTCATATTTTTTGAGAGTACAGACCCTCTAAATATTGCAAGTAACTTAAAAGATATTAATATGAATAAGACACATTTTTTAGTAATATCTAAATCTGGTGGAACAGTTGAGACCATATCTATCTTTAAATATATATATGCTTCAAATCAAGATAGTAACTCATACACTTTCATTACAGATAGAGGTTCAAATCTTGAAAAATTTGCTAAAGATATAGGCTCTAAAGTTCTATATCTTCCAAATAGTGTAGGAGGTAGATTTTCTGTATTATCAGTTGTAGGTTTAGTCCCTTTAGCTCTATCTGGTATTGATATAGAGGCTCTATTAAAGGGGGCTGATGAGGTTTGTAACTCATTCTTTAATGATGGTAAATTTAAAGACGTTCTTCTTGATAAAGCACTCTTCTATGCTAAAAATCAAAATAGATACAATATGAACTGTATCTTTGCATACTCCGAAACTCTAAACTATTTTACACAGTGGTATGTTCAACTTTGGGGAGAGAGTTTAGGAAAAAAACAGCGTAACTCCTCTTTTAATGTTGGGCTAACGCCTATTGGATTGATTGGGCCAAAAGACCAACACTCTTTTCTTCAACTGATTATGGAGGGAACAAGAGATAAATCGATTACATTTATTAAATTAAACTCATTTGAACATAAACTATATATTCCAAATATTACATTAAGACATTTAGAGAGTTTAGATATTTTAAATGGTATCTCTTTTCATAAACTACTCACTATGCAGAGTGATTCTGTTATGGAGGCTCTTCAAAATGAGAAAGATATTCCAATAGATGAGATTATCTTACCTAATGTAGATGCAAAGAGTATTGGTTCGTTAATATACTACTATGAACTTCTTACCTCTTTGGTTGGAGAACTGTTAGATGTTAATACATACGACCAACCAGGAGTTGAATCAGGTAAGATAATTTTAAAAGATAAATTAGAAAATTTATAAGCACATCATCTAACTCTTATTCACTTTTAGTTAATCTAAGCAAAAAGATAATAAATGGGAATAATATGCTTATAGATGGACACGGTAGAACCGTAAATTACCTTAGAGTTTCAGTTACAGAGAGATGTAACTTTAGATGTCAATACTGTATGCCTGAGAAGCCTTTTTCTTGGGTTCCAAAAGAGAATCTGCTCTCTTTTGAAGAGCTGTTTTTATTTATAAAAGTAGCCATAGATGAGGGTGTAAATAAGATTCGCATTACAGGTGGAGAGCCTCTATTGCGTGAGGATTTAGATAGTTTTATAAAGATGATTCATGACTATAAACCAGATATTGACTTAGCCTTAACCACCAATGCCTATCTTCTTTCTCAAACAGCACAAAGATTAAAAGATGCAGGTCTAAAAAGATTAAATATATCATTAG
Source organism: uncultured Sulfurovum sp. (assembly GCA_947313765.1). Lineage (GTDB taxonomy): Bacteria > Campylobacterota > Campylobacteria > Campylobacterales > Sulfurovaceae > UBA1140. The sequence goes on along the minus strand of CAMZNQ010000107.1, from coordinate 859 downwards.
ACTCACTTAAACCAGAAGTTGCTCAACAGATTGCCCAAAAAGATGTTTTAGAGAAAGTCCTTAAAGGGATAGATACAGCCTTAGAGGTTGGACTTGGTGTAAAGATTAATATGGTTCCTTTAAAAGGGATTAACGATGGTGAAATTTTAGATATTATCAAATATTGTAGAGAGAGAAATATTAAAGTAAGATTTATTGAATATATGGAAAATCGTCATGCAGTAGAGAGCTTAAAAGGTATGCACGGAAGAGAGATTCTCTCAAAAGTAAAAGAGGGACACACCATAAGAACATTGGGTAGAGAGGGTGCTAGTCCATCATTTAACTACCTTCTTGATGAGAGTTATGAGTTTGGACTCATTGACCCACATAAACATGATTTTTGTGAGAGTTGTAACCGTATTAGACTAACTGCTGAGGGTATGTTAATTCCATGTCTATATTTTGATGAAGCATTAAGCATTGCAAAAGCTGTAAAAGCAGGAGACATAGAGGGAGCAAGTCAAGTTTTAGCTACTGTATTGAGAGATAAACCAAAAGAGAACCGTTGGATGGATGAATCTGTAGATAGTTCTAAAGAGATTTCAGAACGAGCATTCTATGAGACTGGTGGGTAAGGAGCATATAGTTTAAATAATTTGTAGGGTGCAATTGCTATTGCACCACAAAACCAAACTTACATAAAATTGTGTTTTTGCCGAAAGGCTTAATAATCTTTTAACATCATACTAAAATCAATAATAAGATATAATATATGAGTGAAAAGAGTAATAATATGACAATTTGACATATTATTTGACTATTAAATATTTTATCACTATAATAAACATTATTTATAGATTTTTAAAAGGATTTAACT
>CAMZNQ010000106.1 GCA_947313765.1 uncultured Sulfurovum sp. | reverse complement strand
TTCAAACTCATGTTTATAGTACAAATCATTTACATTAAGATAACGCCGATTTTTATCGTTAACATCAAGAATGGCATTGGCATTTAAAACCACTTGCCCACTCTGTATCTTTTTTTTAACTTCAATTGCACCACGCAAAGCTGTTTGGTTATCTCTTTTTCCTGCTATGCTGTGGTCTATGTAGCTACTCTCAAAACCTATGTTTCCCTTATACTCAACACCCTCTGCAAAGAGAGCAGAAGAGCAAAGAAGTGATAATATTATTTTGTTCATGCTAATTCCTGTAGGTCGGGGTATCCTCACCCCGACATTTGTCATTCATTATAAAATTGATTTTTATATTAAAATTTAATCGTCGGGGTGAGGATACACCGACCTACGGTTATTGTTTCAATACACGTTTATTAAACTCTTTGGCTGTAAGCCCTACTTTAATCTTGTCCTCTTTCCAAATAAGTATGGTGCTTTTGTCATTTTGATGATTTTTCATCTCAATTTTTCCTACTCTCCAAACACTATCTATCTGTTTGTAGTCTGAAAAAGTAGCCGTTTTAAGCAGTTCAGATTTACGGTCATAGTACTCAACTTGTTGAAGCAAAAAGCTATCTTTTGCTACCCATGAAATCTGTTTGGTGTAACCAGAGTTTTCATCTTTTGGAATTCTAACCCCTTTGTAACACTTTACGCCATTTAACTCAACCTCTTCTACTTTTTCTTCATAGGTAAACTTCTTATAGTTTTGGTTTCCAATATCTTCGTAAGAGAACTCTGAACCCATGAATGAACCAGATTTATTAGAAGAGGCAATTCGTTTCACACGCTTCAACGCAGGGAGGTACAACCACTGGTCATCATCTCGTTCGGCGTGTTCATGCGTGAGTGTCTTTGTCCCTTTAACGTCAGCAGGGGTTAAAAAAGTAGAGATGGTTTTGTCGCCATTCTCTCCCTCTAAGGTCTTCATCTCCAACTCTCGAACACTCTGTTGACCAGAAGCGTTAATGAGAATCATCTGTGTTTGTGCAATAGAGCTTTCAAATCCATCGGTTACTTTGTCTGCTTTTTGAGCTATCTCTAAGTTGGTTATTGCCATTAGGCTTGTTGCTGTTAGTAGTGTTGTTAGTGCTATTTTTATCATTTTAATTCTCCTCAATAAATTTTTTTAATGCTTCAATGTATGAAGTAAATGCATCTTTACCCTTTTGGGTAATATGCACCACGGTTTTAGGTCGTTTTCCCTCAAACATCTTTTTTATTAAAACATACTCCTCTTTTTCTAACTTACTTAGATGGCTAGATAAGTTTCCATCAGTCACTTTTAAGGCTTCTTTGAGTGCTTTAAATGGTAACTCATCATTGTTAATTAACAGTGATAATAGTTTGGAACGCACAGGTTGGTGCAAGAGTGGGTCAAACACTACATTCCTTTTGTGCTATTTTTTGTTGTTTAAAAGCGATGATTGAGGGAGCAATGGCTAAACCTAAGATAACTACGGCTTGAACCAACATAAAAAAGAGTCCCTCTTTTTGTTCTAAAAGGTTAAAGTAAATTGCTACACTCAAAAGAAGTAATGAAGCTACCATATTTACTTTTGCCATTGTTCCATAAGCTTTAATGTTCAAAACAAATCCTAAGCCTAAATGCCCCAAAGAGATTAGAAACAACCATAAAAGCAAAAAGGGAACATAGAGTTTGTAAGTTGCTAACATAGTCGAAAAAATAATGGCAAAGAGTGCTATCATTAAAAAATTGCTCATGATGTACTGCTGTCTTCGTGTACGGTCATCAATGTCATAACTCTCATTGACCTTTTTTGTCATAAGAGCTTCAATGATGAAACCCATTAAAACCAAAAGTGTTGTAACGGTTGTTCCAAAGACGACACTCTCTTGATAAGAAGGAATCATCACCAACGTTAATACCAAAGCAATGGCTGACCAGACATGACAAGCGTTGAAGTTGTAAGGGTAAAACGCCTCTTTGTCTACCAAATGGTTTTTTATCTCACTTATCTGTCGTAAGACTTCCTCTTTTTCACTCATATAGTTTCCTTTTCAAAGTACTTTTCTTTGCAAAGTATATGTAAAATGAGATAAAAGGCAGATGAAAAGTTGAAATTTAGTTAGTTAATGAGCTATTTTTTACTTTTGTATATAAAGCATTACTCCTAAGTTATTTGTGATAAAATTAAACATTTACAATTAAAAAGGATATCTATTG
>CAMZNQ010000105.1 GCA_947313765.1 uncultured Sulfurovum sp. | reverse complement strand
GGTATTTGAGAGTTTCTCTTCCAACTCATCTAACTCTTGTTGTTCCTTTTGAGTCAAGCTTTTAGTAAGTTTTAGTCTATTAAAATTACTAATATCATCTTGCATACTCTGACCAATAACCGAATCTACTCCAAAATATTCCAAAAGTACAACCGAAATATCTATCTGTTTTGTCCCCTTACCTTTTACAGCCTTTAACGCCCCATCTATCTCTCTTATAACGGTAATCTCATCAGGATTTCTATCTAAAATAGACATAGGGTTATGAGTCGTCATAATAAACTGAATGTAAGGAAAGCTATCAGTTAGTTGCTTTACCAATTTACTCTGCCATTTTGGGTGTAAATGTTTATCAAACTCATCTATAAGCACAATTCCTCTAATGGTCGTTGGAGTTTTGCCCACTCCTAATATCTTAACCACCATATCGGTAATAATAAGCACATTACTTCTGTAACCCTCACTTAAATTTTCTAAATCTAGCTTGGTATCATTTTCACCCTTTTTAATAAAGTGAAAGTAATTTCCCTCTTTAACTATCTTATACTCTTCTAAAAAGCTATTGATTGTCTTTAAAAGAGTTTTACTCTTCTCTTTTGCTTTCTCACTACCATCTCTATCTAACTCATTTAAGATAGTTAGTGGATTCCAAAACTCATCTACATAATCTTCAAATATACTATGTGCAAACTCTTTATTAATTGTTTCATTTAATATATTTTGAGTTATCTTGTCTGCACTAATATCATATTTTGTAAAGAAGTTAGAGCCATAAGCCAAAATAAATGGTACAAAAAAGCGATAGCTTTTTATCATTTGTCTATTTTCATAGAGTGTAAGCTCTTTTTGTTTGCCTTGGTTATGGGTAATTTTAATATTTGCTTCACTCTTACCCTTTTTAATAAAACGCCTAAATTTTTCATTTCCTATATCACTTGAGTTTTTGTCTAAAAGCCCTATAGCAATGGCTTGAAGTAGCGATGTCTTACCAATAGCATTTTGACCAACAATAATATTTATCTGCTTGGAGAACTCAATAGAGAAGTCACTATAATATTTAAAGTTTTTTAGCTCTATCTTATCTATTTTAGAATCATAGTTTTCTCTATAAAATAGCACTAAATTATTATAAATTATATCCGTAGAAGGATGGTTCTCTCCTAAAACCTTTTCGTATATCTCTAAAGCTTTTTTAAAGAGTGGTTCTGCTTTATCATACTCTCCTTTTGATATATAAAGCATTGCTAAGTTATTTAAAAGAGTAGCATATATCCCATCCTCTTTTTTGTAGTTCTCTACAAAATATAAAGCTCTATCTATATATTTAATTTTTTCTGTAAAGTTATCATAGGCAGATATATTTAAAGCAGAGTAAATCTCCTCTATGGTCATGTTTTCTATATTTGGAGTGGTGGTATAGGAGTCTATCTTTTTTCGTAATTGCTTATCTGCTTCTAAAAGCAACTCTAAAGTTGTCTCAAAATCCTCTTTTTCGTTATTGCTTTTATAGTTAGATAATGCACGGTATGCTTTTTGTGAGAAGATGGAGCGTAACTCCTCTAATTTATCCCAGACAAAGTTTAAAAGTTCTTCTTCTATATTTTCCATATTTTACTCTTTGGTTTAAAAGTTCTTGTTAAAAGATATTATAGCAGACAAATATTAGCACCTAAACCAAAGAGAGTATAAAATATAGTAATTCACATTAGCTACAATAAATTGGGAAAAGAGTTAACTCTACATGCTAAGTTAGGGTAAGAATACCCCAACCTAAAATAATTTGAGCTGGTGCTTTGGACTTTTAGTTCTCTTTTTTATTTTAAAATATTATTTAGAGTTCTTTTTATCTCTAGCAGCTCTTTTACGAACAATAGGGTCAAGAGATTTTTTTCTAATTCTAATAGAGATAGGAGTAATCTCAATAAGCTCATCATCTTCAATCCACTCCATAGCCGATTCAAGCGTAATTTGTCTAGGCTTAACAAGCTTAACAGCTTCATCGGTACCTGATGTTCTCATGTTAGTAAGTGCCTTACCTTTAAGTGGGTTAACGTCAAGGTCACCAGGACGAGTAGACTCTCCAATAACCATTCCCGAATAAACTTTATCTTGTGCATTAATAAACATAACACCACGTGCCTGTAAATTAAATATTGAGAAAGCTACTGCCTCTCCATCATCCATAGAGACCAATGCCCCAGGTGTTCTACTTTCAACTTTACCTGAATATGCTCTGTACTCCAAGTAAGAGTGGTTCATGATTCCCTCTCCTTTAGTGTCTGTCAAGAACTCATTTCTAAATCCAATAAGACCACGAGCAGGAATTTCAAACTCTAAACGTACTGTACCATCAGGCATAGGAACAAGTGAAGTCATGTTTGCTTTTCGCTTTCCAAGCTTCTCAATAGCAACTCCTTGAAACTCTTCAGGAACATCAACAACTAAATGCTCAAATGGCTCCATTTTAACACCATTTTCCTCTTTAGTTACAACTTCTGGTCTTGCCAACATAAACTCAAAACCTTCACGTCTCATGTTTTCAGCTAAAATACCAATTTGAAGCTCTCCACGACCAGATACTTTAAATGAAGCATCTCCCATAGGCTCCATACGCATAGCAATGTTGGTCTCCATCTCTTTTTCAAGACGCTCTTTGATTTTATTTGAAGTAACATGTTTACCCTCTTGACCAGCAAGAGGTCCATTGTTTACAGACATAATAACAGAAAGTGTAGGCTCTTCAACATGCATTGGGTCAAGTGCTACAGGATTTGTTTTATCACAAATAGAATCTCCAACATCAATATCAGAAAAACCAGCAATAGCTACAATATCTCCTGCTTCTGCCTCATCTATCTCGTACCGTTCTAATCCTTTAAATCCAATAAGCTTAGAGATTCTTGATTTAGTTTTACTACCACACGCTTTAACTAAAAGATACTCATCTCCTTTTTTTACTTTACCATTAAAAATACGAGTAATACCAATACGTCCAACAAAGTTGTCACTATCTAGTGTAAATACTTGTGCTTGTGTATCAGAATCAGGAGAACCTTGTGGGTAAGGAACTTTTTCAATAATCGCTTCAAATAGTGGAGTCATATCTTTACTCTCATCCTCCATCTCCCATTTAGCATAACCATCACGAGCAGCAGCATATAGTACTGGAAATTCAAGTTGGTCTTCATTTGCATCAAGTGCAACTAAAAGGTCAAACACTTCATCAAGAACTCTATCTGGGTCAGAACCATCTTTATCAATTTTATTGATAACAACTACAGGAATCAAACCAAAAGCAATCGCTTTTTTCAAAACAAATTTAGTTTGAGGCATAACACCCTCTTGTGCATCAACAAGTAACAGTACCCCATCAACCATCTTTAAAACACGCTCAACTTCACCACCAAAATCGGCGTGACCAGGAGTGTCAATAATATTAATCTTATGCTCTCCATAACTAATGGCTGTATTTTTAGAAAGAATTGTAATTCCTCTCTCTTTTTCAATATCATTAGAGTCCATTGCTCTTTCAGTGACCTCTTGATGGTCTGCATATGTTCCAGACTGTTGAAGAAGTTGGTCAACAAGTGTTGTCTTACCGTGGTCGACGTGTGCAATTACGGCAATATTTTTGATTTTTTGCATATAAGGATTCCTATTACGATTTTATAATTAGGCGAATTATATCGAAAAGAGATTACATATAGCTCTTTAATCATTTTTTAAGAGAAAATTAAGAGTAATAAGTTACTTATATTGATATAATTTAAATAAAATTTAATATATTTTAGGAGCGTAAGGATGGAAATAACTCTAATGAATCATACCCCTTTAGAGGTTTGTGCACATGCTATTAGAACTTGTTGGCAAAGTTTTGATAAGAGTGATGAAGGAGGAGAGAAAGATAAAGCCCTAATAGATAGAGTTGGTAATAAATATAAACATGCTTCAACCCTTGAACACTTAGTATATACTTTCTATATCAAAGGTATATCACGAGCATTACTGCAAGAGTTAGCTAGACACAGGATAGCAAGTCTAAGTGTTAAAAGTACACGATATACTCTAAAAGAGCTAAAAAACTCTGAATCTTTTAAGGAGAATGATTTTAATAGTGCAAAAAAATTTATTGTACTAACTGGTAATAGTTTTGTTGATACTGCTTCAATTAAAGCACTCAACAATCTTCAAGAAATCTTAAAAAAAGGTATATCCAATGATATAGCCAAATTTTGTCTACCAGAGAGTTACAAAACGGAACTTACTTGGACAATCAATGCAAGAAGCCTACAAAATTTTATAGAACTAAGAAGCAATAAATCTGCTTTATGGGAAATTCAAAAGTTAGCAGAAAAACTTTTTAACTCACTTCCAGTTGAACATAAGTATCTTTTTCAAGAAAAACTATACAATAAATAACAATATTAAATATACTTTAAGATAATAGTTCTCTTTATAAAAAATTCAAGAGTTATTTTAATATATCTATGTTATAATCTTTAATATTTTTATTATTTAAGGAGATTTCGATATGAAATTAAAAAGTTCAATTGTTGCAATTATTGCACTTAGTGGCATGAGTTTTGCTGGTGGTATGATTATGGAACCAGCATATGAGAATGAAGTTGTAGATATTCCAGTAGAGCCTGTTGTAGAAGAGTATGTGGCTCCCCCTGCTCCCACTCCCACTCCTACTGTAGAGATAAAAAAAGAACCAATTAAAGTTGAAGTAAAAAAAGAAGTTATTAAAGTTGAACCTAAAGTTGAAAAAACATCAGGTGGGCTATATATAGCTGGTGGTCTTGCTATTGCTGCAGCAAGTAAAGCACATGAAGATATATCAA
>CAMZNQ010000104.1 GCA_947313765.1 uncultured Sulfurovum sp. | reverse complement strand
ACTTACAGAGGCAGTAAGAAGAAAACCATACTCTGTAGTTCTTTTTGATGAGATAGAGAAGGCACATCCTGATGTATTTAATACTCTTCTTCAAGTTCTTGATGATGGTCGTCTAACAGATAATAAAGGTGTTACAATAGATTTTAGAAATACTATTATAATTATGACCTCAAATATTGCATCAGATAAGATTATGGAGATTGAAGATAGGGAAGAGAGAGAGAAAGCTGTTAATGGAGAATTAAAGAGATATTTTAAACCAGAATTCTTAAATCGTTTAGATGATATTGTTATCTTCAATCCACTTGGGCTTGAAGCTATTACATCTATAGTAGATATTTTATTTGAGGGTATTCAGAAAAAATTGGCAGATAGAGAGATTCGAATATCTCTTACACCTGAAGCTAAAGCCGATATTGCAAAAGTAGGATTTGACCCAGTATATGGAGCAAGACCACTAAAAAGAGCCTTATATGATGAGGTGGAAGATAGATTAGCAGAGCTTATCTTAGAAGATAGAGTGGTCGAAGGTTCATCTGTAAAGTTTGATGTTGCCAATGGAGAGATAGTTGTTTCTATCTCTTAATTATCTATAGAGAGTATACCCAATACTCTCTATTATGAAAATCAACAACTCCTCTTTTGCGATTGATACTATAAAAGTGTCGTAAACCCTTTTTGTCTAATAGAATCACAGCAAGATTAAAAATAAGTTTATCTTCTAAAATTTTATTATTTATAGTAAATTTACAAGATAGAAGATAATGGTTTTTTCTTATAGATGAATAGATAGATGGTTTAGATATATCCTTATCCTCTTTCATACCTATTTTATAGTTAGAAAAATGGTAAAAATTCCACTCACTTGATGGGCTAATGTTTAGTTCATTATAGTTGGATTTACTTTTAGGTGCTATAAAAAGTTCAAAACATGTCCTCTTCCATAGTTCATTCTCTCTTTTTTGTATTGATGGCTTATCAAATAGATAATTTTCAATATCTCCTATGATATTAAACTCTAAGCTTAATATTTTATTTTCAATTTCAAGATTTGCTTGAATTTCAATATCTTTTTGCTCTTCATTGTGATTTTTTAAAATAAATATCTCTTTTTTCATAATGAAAGTATATAATTAATTTATGAAAAAACATTTTTTAAGAGTCTTAATAATTTTATCTATATTAGTATGTTCTAGCTTTTATCTCTATACATTGATTAAACCAACTCCTATAACAGAGATTACAATTGCTACTGGTCGTGAATCTGGAATATATTACCAATATGCAAAGCTTTATAAAAAATCTTTAGAGTCTAATGGGATTATAGTAAATATTGTAAAAACAGCAGGTTCTATTGAGACACTTAAGCTATTAAATGAGAAAAAGGTAGATTTTGGTTTTGTTCAGAGTGGAACAGCTTCGTTAGAAGATAAAGAGAGATTAAAGTCTGTTGCAAGTATATACCTTGAACCATTATGGATTTTTTATAGAGCCTCTCTAGGTGACATAACATATCTAAAGAGTCTTAAAGATAAAAATATATCTATAGGAGAGTTTGGTAGTGGAACAGTGGCATTAACAGAGAAGTTATTGTCACAGACCAATCTAAATCTTCAAAAATCAAATATTTCACATTTAGATTTAGACTCATCATATAGAGCATTTAAGGAGAATAGATTAGATGCTTTTTTTACAGTTATAGCACCAGATTCTAAAAAGATAAGAGAGATTTTAAAAAATAGAGATTTAAAAACTCTTAACCTAAAAAGAGCTTTAGCGTTTACTAAATATTTTCCATTTTTAGAAGAGTATAAAATTAGTGAAGGTTCTATTGATTTGAAAGAGAATCTTCCCTCTTTAGATATTACACTCTTAGCAACCACTGCAACAGTTGTGACGCACAATAGTGTAGATAGCTCTTTAGTTCGTCTAATGGCAATAAAGATGAAAGAGATTAGTTCAAGAAGAGATATTTTTCCTAGTCAAAAATTCTTAGAGATACCAATCCATACAGCATCAAAAAAATATCTTCTTAATGGTGAGAGTTTTTTAGAGAAGATATTTCCCTATTGGATTGCTTCAAATATTGACCGTTTAAAATATCTGTTGATTCCACTATTAACGCTTCTTTTCCCTTTAATTAAAAGTATTATCCCTATCTATCGTTGGCGTTCACGTTCAAAGATATATAGATGGTATAGAGAGTTAGATGAAATCAGTGAAAATTGGGAAAAATTTAATGAAAAAGAGCTGATTGAAGCAGAGAAGGCATTAGATAAGTTAAGTTATGAAATTCGTTCAAAGACAGATGTTCCTTTAGCTTTTAAATGGGAGTACCATGCACTACAAGGGCATATTGATAATGTTAAAAATAGAATTAAAAATAAATCTCTTTTTCATGATGAAACTATATAATACGCCATGAATAAAATTAAACAGATGTTAGATAATGAAGTAATAAATCGAAATAACAACTTTGAACTCTCTTATGATAAAGCTGACCCACTTTTGATTGCTACTAGATACAGAGATGAGACTATATCTCTAATTTGTGCCTTGTTTGCCTATGGTAATGCTAAACTTATTGTAAAATTCTTAGATTCATTAGATTTCTCTTTACTAGATTCTTCAGATGAGGTTATAAAAAAGAGTCTCTCGAAACACTATTACCGTTTTCAAAATTCAGATGATGTTGTAGCAATTTTTATTGCTTTAAAGCGTCTTAAGAAGATAGATAGTATTGAAAATTTATTTTATAACGGTTATAAAGATAATCATGATATTTTAGATGGTTTATGGAGTTTTATCTCTGCACTAAAAGAGGTCTATCCTTATGAGAGTAGGGGCTATAAATTTCTAATTGGTTCTGTTCCTAAAAAAGTAAACTCAGCAGGTACATACAAACGATATTTGATGTATTTGCGTTGGATGGTGCGTTCTGATGAATTAGATTTAGGGTTATGGTCAAAAATAGATAAAAAAGATTTACTGATGCCTTTAGATACCCATACCTTTAAAGTCTCACAAAAATTAGGTCTCTTAGAGAGAAAAACGTACGACATGAAAGCAACCTTAGAGTTAACAGATAGATTAAAAAGTTTTGATAGTTTAGACCCCATAAAATATGATTTTGCACTCTATCGTTTGGGACAGGAAAAAGTGATATAATATCGTGAGTTATAATAAAATATTTTAATAAATAGTTAAGGAAGAAATATGCAATCAACTCAGAAAATAGAAGATATATTAGAATATATAAAAGAGTGTAGTCCAGGACAAGATGAGTTTTATCAAGCAACACAAGAGGTACTCTACTCACTAAAGCCACTCTTAGATAGAGATAGTAGATATGTAGAACATAATATCTTAGAGAGAATAGTTGTACCAGAGAGAAGTATGCTTTTTCGTGTAAATTGGGTAGACGATAGAGGAAAAGTACAAACCAATTTAGGTTACAGAGTACAGTTTAGTTCAACAATTGGACCATATAAGGGTGGTTTACGCTTTCATCCAACGGTCAATTTAGGTATTATGAAATTTTTAGCATTTGAACAGATTTTCAAAAACTCTTTAACAGGTCTACCTATTGGTGGAGCGAAGGGTGGCTCTAATTTTGACCCAAAAGGTAAAAGTGATAATGAGATAATGAGATTTTGTCAAAGTTTTATGACAGAACTATATAAACATATAGGTAAAAATAAAGATATTCCAGCAGGAGATATTGGAGTAGGGGCAAGAGAGATAGGTTATCTTTTTGGTCAATATAAGAAAGAGAGGAATATCGTTTTTTTGGTCATCTCGTGACTTTTGGCAGTCACATAACTAGATTTAGACAACCTGTTTTGTCCATTTTAGGAGAGTAACACTATACTTTTTATTCTATCCAGCACTTTCACAATCTGGTATTTTAAGACTAGAAGATCAC
>CAMZNQ010000103.1 GCA_947313765.1 uncultured Sulfurovum sp. | reverse complement strand
AGATAACTGATATTTTAGATGTATGGTTTGATAGTGGTTCAACTTGGAATGCTGTTTTAGAGAGTGGAAACTATGATGCAGGGGAGTACCCATCATCTATCTATCTTGAAGGTAGTGACCAACATAGAGGGTGGTTTCAGACTTCACTACTCTTAAGTTCGGCACTTAACCAAAAGTCACCATACAAAACACTCATTACGCATGGATTTACGGTTGATGCTAAGGGTGAGAAGATGTCCAAATCTAAAGGAAATGGTGTTGAGCCACAAAAGGTACTTAAGCAGTATGGTTCAGAGATTTTACGTCTTTGGGTGGCACTAAGTGACTATCAACATGACCTAAAAATTTCAAATGGTATTTTACAACAGACAGGGGAGCAATATCGAAAATTAAGAAATACATTTAGATGTTTAATCGCCAACATTGATGGGCTAGAGAGGGTTGTTGAGCCAAATGAGTATAACGAGATAGATAGATGGATTTTAGCTAAAGCAAGAGATGTATTTAAGTCAGTCAATAGCTCTTTTTCAGAGTATGACTTTTTAAGAGGTTTTGCTACATTAAATAACTTTGTAACCAATGAGCTAAGTGGTATCTATATGGATATTACAAAAGATAGACTCTATTGTGATGCTAAAGATTCATCAACTAGAAAATCGACTCAATCGGCTATGGTTCTTATTGCAAAATCTATGATGGCTCTTGTAGCTCCTGTTCTTACCTATACAATTGATGAGGTGTTAGATTATGCTCCAGATATTTTAAAAGGGGATATGGAGAGTGTATTTGATTTAGTATATGAAGATATTCCTGCTATGGAGAGTGTATTTGAAGATAGTTTACTTATTGAAGCTAGAGCAAAATTTTCTGAATCTATTGATAGACTTAAAAAAGATAAGCTTATTAAGTCAACACTGGAGTTAGAGATTATTGGAGATTACTCCCTCTTTGACATTAAAGAGTCTAAAAACTTAGAAGATTGGTTCATTGTCTCTGCTCTTAGAGAGAGTAGTTCTACTCAACAAGTAGGAGAGTTTGAGGTTGATGGAGTTAAATTTACTGTTCACAAAGCTCAAAGAGAGAAGTGTCCAAGATGTTGGAGATTTACCTCAACATCAGAAGAGTGTGCCTGTGAGCGTTGTACTGAAGTGGTCGCAAAATTAGAGGCTTAAGATGTTTGACTTAAGCCAACCTATCCCAACAGAGGTTATTGTTGGGTCTATTGTTTTTATATTTGGGCTTGTGGGTGTCGGACTTTTGGTGGTTCGACACTATAAGAAGAAGCTTTAGGAGGGTTTTTATTTCTCTTTTTGATAGAGCTAGAGTTACAGTAAATTTAGCTATTTTATATTGTTTTTTACAATATACTATGTAATCTATTTGCACTACTCATCCAAAGATGAAGTTTTTCCCACTCCTCTTTCTCTATTAACTCTTGACAAAGTTTCATCTCTTTGTTGAATATATCTAAAGATTTAAGCATGTTTGTTCTATTTTGTCTGAAGATATCTTCCCACATTTTTGGAGAACTCTTAGCGATACGACTCATACTTTTAAATCCACCACCTGCAAGGGCAATAATATTTTCAGGATTCTCCTGTTTCATAACAGAGTTAGCAATGGCATAGCTAACAGCATGAGGCATGTGAGATATAAATGCAACATGCTTATCATGCTCTTTTGCCTCCATAAAGACAACCTTTGCATTAATATCTGAAAAAATCTCTAATGCAACTCTATTTTGTAAATTTCCACTCTTCTCTTTATTACATACAACCATTACTTTATCATCATAGAGACCCTCTATTGCTGCTGTTGGCCCAAATTTTTCTGTTCCAGTCATAGGGTGTGCAGTAACAAAATTTTTTCGTATCTCTTTTGGAATAGCTTTATCTATCTTCTCTTTACTTGAACCAAAATCAATAATAGTAGACTCTTCTTTTATATCTTTTAGATTTTTACTAATCTCGATTATGGCATCAACAGGTATTGTTAAGACAATAACATCACATTCTTTTATATTTGACAGATTATTTGTAACTTTATCTACCAAACCTAATTTAAGTGCATCTTTTTGATGCTCTAAATTATGGTCATATCCAAGAATTACATATTTATTTGGAACTTTTTTTAGTTCTAATCCTAAAGAACCTCCCATGAGTCCTAAGCCAATAATTCCTATATTCATATTAAACCCTTTTTTTTGAATTATACCACTTTTTTAGTGAAAAAAAGATACACTAGTACCTTTGATTATAAGATAAAAATTTTATAAGGAATAATTAATTATATGAACAAACTTTTTACTTTATCTATTGGACTTAGCTCCATACTTCTTTCCCAAAATATTACCTCCATAGAGTATAATGGATTACTACACCTATCTAAAGATATGGCAACAGAGATATCAGATATACATGTTGGTGATACTTTTGATATTAATAAAATTGATGAATCAATTAAAAAATTCTACTCTCAAGGTTATTTTTCAGACATTATAGTCTCTACAACTCAAAATGGTGGTTTAGTTTATCAGTTTAAAGAGAAATCAGTTATCTCAAAACTTCAAATGGAGGGTTATAGTTCAGAAGAGGAGCAAGAGGGAGTTTTTACAGCAATAGGGCTTCGCAAAGGTGATTTATATGATGCTGTTAAAGTTGAAAAGGCAAAAAAACGTTTAATTAAACAGATTGAGTCAGAGGGCTATTATGATACTGTTGTAGAGGTTAATGTTGTACCAAAAGATGAGAGTATTGCTCTGGAATTTGAGGTCAATAAAGGTGAAAAAATTTATATTGAAAATATTGATTTTTCAGGTGCAAAAAAGATTGATAAAGATGACCTTGAATCAGCATTGGCAAACCAAGAAGAAGATTTTATGGGTTGGTTACCTGGTTTAAATAGTGGTGTCGCACACATAGAACATTTAGCCTATGACGGATTTAGAGCCAAAGATGTTTATATGCAAAAAGGGTATTTGGATGCAACTGTTTCAGACCCTTTAATGCGTATAGATAATGGTTCTTATAAGGCAAATATAACATATAAAATTCATGAGGGAGAGCCTTATGTAATCAATAGTGTAAATATTATTGGAGATGTTGATGGGTTGGATATCTCTAATGTTAAGAGTAATTTTAAAGCAGTTGGGGGTAAGAGATTTAACATAAATAAACTCCGTAAAGATATGGAGTATCTAAAAGAGAGTGTAGCAGATTTGGGTTATGCTAATGTTAAGATAAGACCAGATTTTAAACAGAATAAAAATAATCATACTGTAGATGTTCAATATAGAATTTTTCCAGGAAAAGTTGTAACCATTAATGATGTTATTATCTCTGGTAACCATACAACTAAAGATAGAGTTATAAGAAGAGATATATATCTAGCTCCTGGGGATAGATTTTCATTAACAGATTTAAAAGATTCAAAAAAAGCATTAGGTAGAAGAGGTTACTTTGAGAAAGTATCTATTGAACAAGAGAAGATAGATGATACTCACTCAAATCTATTGGTAAAAGTTAAAGAGACAGCAACAGGAAGTATTCAGGCAGGTGGAGGGTACGGTTCTTATCAAGGAGCAATGGTTTCGGCATCTGTGTCAGATAGAAATATCTTTGGTTCAGGGATTAACTCTGCTATCTCTTTTGATATTTCAAAAATATCAGTAAACTATTCACTCTCTTTCAATAATCCAAGAGTATGGGATAGTGACTATAGTTTAGGTGCTAATATATATCAGAATGAGTATGAGTATTCTACCTATACACAAAAGAGTATGGGAGCAGGGGTTAATATTGGTAAACAGTTAACCCGTAATCTATATGGTTCTCTAAATTATAATTATAGTAAGAACAAGACGGTTGTAGATGATAATTCAACATTCCAAACCTACTCCATATTTGGACAAGAGGATTTAAACTATGCTAAAAGTACATTCTCTGTTGGTTTAAATTATGATTCTACAGATGATTTTTATGTTCCAAGAGAGGGGATTATTTTAGGAGGCTCATTAGGATATACAGGAGTTGGTGGAGATGAAAAATTCTTAGAAGGGGCTTTCAAATTTGGTGTCTATTATGGTTTAGAGGATATTCTTGATTATGATTTGATTTTACGTTATAAACTTCGTGCCACAGCATTAAAAGACCAAGGTCAAATATCTCTTCCTGAAAAGCTCTTTATGGGTGGTATTGGTTCTGTAAGAGGATTTGAACCATACTCTATCTCTCCTCATATTGATTCTGTTGATGAAGAGGGTAGGGAGTCAAGAAAGTATCTAGGTGGAACTAAAAGTGTTGTCAATAGTGTTGAGGCTAGTATTCCTTTATCTAAGGCCGCAAAAATGCGTTTAACGTTTTTCTATGATTATGGTATGGTTGGACGTGATAGAGTGGATGAGATTACAAGAAAGGGATATGGTGCTTCCATTGAGTGGTATTCTCCTATGGGTCCAATTAATTTAGTCTTTGGACGAGCTATAGATCCTGATGGCTTAGATAGAACATCCAACTTTGAATTTACAATGGGTAGAAAGTTTTAAATATCTATTGTAAAAATTGTATCTTCTCTATATTTTTTAAATATAGAGATATATAAATTTAATATATTTAAATATTTTATATTTCAAGCTCTAATTGAGAAAACTTAAATTTTAACTCTTGAACAGTCTCAATATTATCTGGGTCAGAACCGATACAATCAACAGGGCATACAGCAATACATTGAGGTTCATCATAGTGACCTACACACTCTGTACATCTATCTGGGTCAATAATATATATTGGGTCGTTCTCTTCAATTGATTCATTTGGACACTCTTCTCTACATGCGTCACATGCGATACAGTCGTTTGCAATTAATAATGCCATTTTTATATACTCACTTTATATTTTATTCTGTGTTCCGATTTATATCTTAACAAAGCTTATGATTTATTTAAAAATGGTTGCTATTGATATTAATATTAGATAAGTATTAAAATAACTTAAAGTAAATAATTTAATCCTTAAGTAAAAAACGATTTAAAGAGAAACGAATACTTGCAATTGCACCCTTTTCCTCATTTGCTCTATTCTCTATATTTATGATTACACCCATTGATTGAGCAGCATTTTGAGCTAGAAAAAGACCAAGTCCTGCCCCTGTTGACTCTTGAGAACGATGAAAAGGTGCAAATAGGTCTTTAGACTCATCAATACCTATTCCCTCATCAATAATCTCAATAATAAAATATTCTGAATCCATTCTTGTCTCAATTTTTACAAGTCCATTTTCTGGTGTAAAGCGTAGTGCATTTTGAATAAAGTTTTGAAAAATCTGCATAAATAGTAGTGGTTGAACATTGATTCTAAAATCAGAAACGGAGAAGTGGTATATGAATTTTCTATTTTGAGATTGTGCTAGAAGTTCATACTCTTCAGCTTTACTAGCCATTAGACGAATAAGGTTAATTCTTTGTGGTTGTTCAAACTGTGCACCCTCTGCACGTCCATACTCTAAAATATTATGAATCATAGAGTTTAGTGTATCTATGGACTCTATATTCTGCTCTAGTGTCTCTCGGATTTTATCTTGTTGTTTATGCTTCATTAATGTAATTTGATTTTTTAGACGCATAACAGCTAAAGGAGTCTTTAGTTCATGTGCTGTTCCTACATATAACTCTTTTCTATAGTTAATAAAAGTTTGAATTTTTGTAATTAAGAAGTTAATTGACTCTCCTAGTTTCATAAACTCAATAGGTAACTCTTTTAAATCAAGATATTGAAGCATGCTCTCATTCATGTTTGTAAATCTATCTGTTAATAGTTCAAGAGGTTGCATAAGTTTCTTTGATAGGATATAAGAGAAAAATATAATAAAAATAGTACTCAATATAATCATAATCATAACAATAGAGTAGATATCTGATATTAACTTCTCCTCTTTTGAGATATCTTTTCTTATCTTTACATAACTATGATAATTAGGATAGTGTTTAGTAAATTCTAAAAAATCTTTTCCATTTTCTCTATAGGCTACAATACCTTTATTTTTATTGTAATTTTTGTCAGAGAGAATATATATCTCATAGTTAGATAGATTTTTTAAAAGGTTTTTATTTATATTTTCATCATACTGCTGTTGGCTAGAGTAGTTATTTATGATATATGATGCTTGTTGACGCATATCATCTTTTATATTATTTTTTAAAGTAATTGAAAAGTAGATAGAGAGTATTGTGATAGCAAAAAGAAAAATAGCTGTCATTGAAACAGAAAGTTCAATGACAAAACGGTTTTTTAAGCTCCTTTGGGAAAGCAAAATCTGTAACCTCTTCTTCTTACAGTTTCAATTGTTGTGATATTTAATGGTTTATCCATTTTTTGTCTAATTTGATTAATTGCCACTTCAATAACATTTGGTGTCACTAGTTCTGGTTCTTCCCAAATTGCATCTAATAGTTGCTCTTTTGAGACAATTTGGTCTTTATGCATTGCTAAGTGAGTAAGCACCTCAAAAGGTTTACCTTTAAGCTCAATCTCTGTACCTTCATAGATAATTTTCTCCTCTTCAGGATTAATTATTAGGTCATCTACCTCAATAATGTTTGAACCACCAAAACGTAATTTTGCTTCAATTCTAGTTGTTAATACCTCAAAATCAAAAGGTTTACGTACATAATCATCTGCACCTGCTTTTAGTGCTTCAATTTCGCTATCTCTATCATCTCTCGCCGATAGTACAATTACAGCTGTTTTAGGCACTTTTGCTTTAAGTTTTGTAATCATATCTATACCGTTTCCATCTGGAAGCATCCAGTCCAGTAACACTAAATCATAATTTCTAATACCTAGAAAATATTCTCCATCTTTGATGTTTCCTGCAACATCATTTTGATAACCAAACTCTTTAAGTCCGTCAGATAGCGTTTTGCTAAGTGTTACTTCATCTTCTATTATTAAAATTCTCATTATATTTGAAGTTCCTTCTATTGTGTTTTTTTAATATTATAACACAATTTTCTAATAGTTTAAAGTTTTTTTAAATAATTGTCGATAATTCATCAAAACTTTTAAATGTTTGTGTATGTTTTGCTATGTTCTATGAAGTTTTTTAGTGTTCAGCTATCTCAGTTATAATTGAAATATTCTAATGAGAGTGCAACAGTAGCATTATCTATTATATCTGGTTTATAGATTTTTATATAGAGTTCATTAATTATAGAATACTTTTTTATTATATTTTTTTGAATATCAATTAGAGCATCTTCTAGTAGTTTATACCTATTTTTCTTAATCATATTTTCTACTATAGATATGATTTCAGCATAGTTGATAAATTTATCACCTTTATAGGAGTAGTCAATTCTCATATCAACTACTACTTTTTGGGGATTTATTCTTTCAGCCTCTAAAATACCAATTATTGCTGTAATTTCTAATTTTTCTATATATATAGTCATAGTTTATACTACTTTTTGCTCTTCTCTTTTTACTATTCTCATAATATTTGGAATATGTTTATAGAAAATAATAAAGGCAATAATCATCATAGGTGCATGAGCATTAATTCCTGGAAGGCTAG
>CAMZNQ010000102.1 GCA_947313765.1 uncultured Sulfurovum sp. | reverse complement strand
AGTCAGAAGCATGTATCATCGGTGAATCTCTATCTCTAATCATGAAGAGCATCAAGGTATCCCAAGAATCAAAATAGAAATGTTTGGTCAGAACCTCTATCTCTTTAAAAAACTCTGCTCTTGGTGACTTTTTTCTTGCTTTGGCATAGTTTTCATCTAAAAAATCAAGTACGGTATGGCTCACCACCCACAAACTAAAGAATAACATTTAAGAACAAAGTGGTAAAATAGCAGAATGAGACATGTAATAGCAGTAAAAACCTTATTTGGAAAAAACTTAAATTGGCATAGTTCAAGAATAACATTCTTGTCCCTATTTATAATATCAATGTTGCAAGAGAGAACAGTGAATCTGACACAAATTTCAAATGGATTTGCGACAAAAGGAAAAAAGAGTGGAAAGGTCAGAAGAACGGAGGAATTTTTTAGAAGATTTGAGATAAATTATGATGATATAGCAAGGCTTCTTTCCTCGTTTATAGAGAATATAAGCAAGTGGACATTGACAATGGACAGAACAAATTGGAAGATAGGAAAAGTGAATATCAATATACTCTATTTAGCAGTTGCCTATAAATCTATAGCGATACCACTATTTTGGAGTTTATTGGAGAAAGAAGACGATAATGGGGAGCTTTACACCAAAAGAGGGAATTCAAATACAGAAGAACGGATAGCTATTATAGATAGATTTATCAATGTTTTTGGAGTAGCCAGAATAGAGGTTTTAACAGGGGATAGGGAGTTTGTGGGGCAAAAATGGTTTGAATATCTACAAAAAAAAGGGATAAAATTTTGTATTCGGGAGAAGAAGAGTAAACATATCAAACATAAGGGAAAAGATATAGCAATAAAAGTGCTTTTTCAAGACCTAAAATTGGATGAATATTACTATTTTGGAACAGTCAAAATATATGGTATGGATTTACATCTAACAGGTTCAAGAATGGAAGATGATTATCTTATAATTCTTAGCAATTATGAAGCTCCAAAAAATGAAATTTTATTAACCTACTCAAAGAGATGGGAAATAGAAACAATGTTTAAGGCTTTCAAAAGTCAAGGCTTCAATCTTGAAGATACACATTTAACTAAAAAAGATAGGATTGAAAAATTATTGGCTTTAATGTCAATTGCTTTTGTCTGGTCATACATTACAGGAGAGTTTTTTGATAGTATTGAACCTATAAAATTCAAAAAAAAACTCGGTGATTCTGTAAAACATAGGGCAAAAAGTGTTTTTTTGCATGGATTGGAGTATTTGAAGAGTATTTTGAGTAATGTAGAGCATAAAATGGAAGAGTTTTTGGAGATGGTTGAGTTATTTGGAATGTATTTAAATAGGGTTAGTTTTAAACCTAGAAAAACTATTTGTTAAATTTGTGGGTGGTGAGCAATTTCCATTGATGACACTATTGTCTATAGAAGCCGAAAGAAAAAAGTACCAGAAGGTCATATACAATTTGACCATGCAAATAAAACTAATCGTTCAAGCTATGTATTTGGTCAGAAATGGTTAGCATTTGGTTTGATTATTAGAATTGGGGAAAGTAGAACAATAACATTGCCACTATATATATATCTTGTAAAGCCTAAACAAAATCTCATTTCAACAACAGTTGTAATCTTAGCAAAGATTAAAAGAGTGATTGACAAAAAAGGATTAAATATTGAAATAGAGATATTAACAGATAGTTGGTTTGCTCGAGAAAGGCTTATATTACGGGCTATACACAAGTATGGTTTCTCCGTTATTACCATGGCAAGAAAAGATTTGGCTATTTATAAACTACCTCCTATTCGGAGAAAAAGAAGAGGAAGACCTAAGAAAAAAGGGAAAAGAATAAAACCTGAACTGAACGATTTAAAAAAAGAGAGAACGCTTAATATTTACAATCGAATAGTTAAAGTTCAATACAAAGAGGCAATTTGTAAAGCTAGATTTTTAAAATATGAAACAGTCAAAGCAGTATGGGTAAGATTTGATGAGAGCCAATCTATGCGTCTTATCATTTCTAGTGATATAAAATTATCGGGAGAAGAAATTATTAAAAGATATGCAAAACGATGGGACATTGAATCAATGTTTAATGAGCTAAAAAATCGTTTTAGGTTTAAAGATATTATGATGCACAATTCACAAAGTTATTACCAGTTTTTATCCTTTAAGATTTGGTGCTTCATTGTCATTAAGCTCTCATCTATTGAATTTAAAATAACTATTATGGATTATATACGAGATTATTTGCCTTGGAGAGTTCATCATGAAAAAGGAATCACTGTTACGGCTGGAAGCACCCAATTAGCGTTACGAAGAGTTTTTGCTACTTTGCACATTTCAATGTTTTTTCCTAAAGTTGATAAAAATATTGATGGAGATTTTGAGAATAATGATTTTTTGGGGTTTAGCTTAATTGAAGGGCATGAAATGACTGGATAATTTGTCTAAAGTGTAGTCATATTAATATAAGTAAAAAAAATATTTTTTCATATTTTACTTCTTGTACTCTGTAGCTTTCAAAAACAAAAACTCATCATTTTTAAACT
>CAMZNQ010000101.1 GCA_947313765.1 uncultured Sulfurovum sp. | reverse complement strand
GTGCAAAAATAGCACAAAAAGATGGATATGATATTATATCTTTACATTTTAATTATGGTCAAAGAACAGAAAAAAAAGAGTTGAAATCTTTTAGAAAAATTTCAAAAAAACTTGGTGTCATAGAGAGTTATGAGATAGATTTAGATTTTTTTAAACAGATAGGTGCATCAGCACTAATTGATAACTCATTAGATGTTCCTGTTGATGGAGTAGAGGAGGGGATACCAATTACATACGTCCCTTTTAGAAATGGAATATTTATATCCATTGCCACTGCATTAGCAGAAAAGCATAGAGCAGAAGCACTATTTATAGGTGTTGTAGAGGAGGATAGCTCTGGTTATCCTGATTGTCGAGATAGTTATATCTCCTCAATGGAAGAGTCTATCAATTTAGGTACAAGAGATGATACAAAATTGAAGATTAAAATGCCATTGGTTCATCTTAAAAAGTCTGAAATAGTTAAGATGTCAATAGATTTAGATGTTCCACTAGAGGATACATGGTCTTGTTATAAAAATGAAGAGAGAGCTTGTGGTGTGTGTGATAGTTGCCGTTTACGTTTAAATGGTTTTAAAAAGGCTGGTCTAGTTGACCCAATTGGGTATGTAGATTAATTCAGACCTTTCTTATCGTAATTTAGCTAGAATCCTCGACAAAAATATTAGACGATTGGAGCTAAATTCATGAAGATGAACGGTGCAAGAATGGTTTGTGAAGCACTTATAGCCGAGGGTGTAAAAACCGTATTTGGTTATCCAGGTGGTGCTATCATGAACGTATATGATGAGATTTATAAGCAAGATGGCTTTGAGCATATCTTAAACAGGCATGAACAGGCTTCTGTACATGCAGCAGATGGTTATGCAAGAGCAACAGGAGAAGTTGGTGTTGCAATGGTAACTTCTGGGCCTGGGTTTACAAATGCAGTAACTGGATTAGCAACAGCATATATGGATTCAATTCCCTTAGTTGTTATCTCTGGGCAAGTGCCACTCTCTCTTATTGGTACAGATGGATTTCAAGAGATTGATGCTGTTGGAATCTCAAGACCATGTACTAAGCATAACTATCTAGTAAGAGAGTTGAGTGAATTACCTCGTATCTTAAAAGATGCTTTTCATATTGCAAGAACAGGAAGACCCGGCCCTGTATTGATTGATATTCCAAAAGATATTACAGCAGAAGTTGGTGATTTTATATATCCAAAAGAGGTAAATATTCCAAGTTTTAAGCCTACATATAAAGGTAATAATCGTCAAATAGATAAAGCAGTAGAGGCTATCTTAAAGGCTAAAAAGCCTCTACTATATATTGGGGGAGGGGTTGTTTTAAGTGATGCTTCTGAGTTGGTTCGTAAATTAGCAGATATTGGTCAAATCCCAGCAGTTGAAACATTAATGGCTCGTGGGGTAATGGGTGCTAAAAATCCACTTCTTTTGGGTATGCTTGGAATGCACGGTAACTACTCCTCAAACATGGCAATGAGTGAGACCGATTTAATCATCTCTTTAGGTGCTAGATTTGATGATAGAGTAACAGGAAAACTTTCAGAGTTTGCAAAATATGCAGAGATTATCCATATTGATATTGACCCTGCAAATATTGGTAAATTGGTAGATATTGATTACCCTATTGTTGGTGATGTTAAAATTGTTATTGATAAGATGATTTCAAAGATTGAAGGCAGAATCAAACCATCTCAATATTCTGATTGGCTTGAAGTTTTAGAGCGTTATGATAATCTATACCCTCAATCATATATTGATTCAGATGATGTGATAAAACCACAATGGGCTATTGAGAGATTGGGCGAGTTGGTTGGTGAGAAAGCTATCATTACATCTGATGTTGGGCAACATCAGATGTGGACAGCACAGCACTACCCTTTTGATAGACCACGTCAATGGATTAACTCTGGAGGACTTGGAACAATGGGCTTTGGTTTTCCTGCTGCTTTGGGAGCTAAGAAAGCATTTCCAAATAAGACTGTAATCAACATTACAGGAGATGGTTCAATCTTGATGAATGTTCAAGAGTTAGTAACAGCCTCTGAATATAAGATTCCTGTAATTAATGTTATTTTAAATAATCACTTTTTAGGAATGGTTAGACAGTGGCAGACTTTCTTCTATGAGGAGCGTTACTCTGAAACTGATTTAAGTTTTCAACCAGATTTTAAAGCATTAGCTGAATCTTGTCATGGAATTGGTTATGATGTTACTACTAAAGATGAGTTTGATGAGGCGATTAGAGATGCTATCAAAAAAGATAAAGTAGCATTTGTTAATGTTCAAGTTGCTCGTTTTGAAGATGTTTTACCAATGGTTCCTGCAGGAGGAGCATTATATAATATGATGTTACCAAATAAGGAGGAGAAATAATGTCCAATATAAATAGTAATGTAAGACGAGTAGTCTCTGTTTTAGTAGAGAATGAGAGTTCAGTTCTATCAAGAATTTCAGGACTTTTTGCAGGGCGTGGATATAATATTGAGACATTAACTGTAGCACCTGTTCCCAACTCTAATTTATCTCATGTGACAATTGCCACAAAGGGAAATGCAAAAGTTTTGGAGCAGATTACAAAACAGCTTCATAAACTCATACCCGTATATAAAGTTATTGAACACAATGAGATGGTAGAGAAAGAGATGGTTTTAATTAAATTCCCTATTGAGCAAAATTTAGCAGATATTCAAGTCTTATGTAGTGCATATAATGGTGGAATTGTAAATGTTGGTGATAACATGATTATTGGTATGGTTGCAGATGAACCTTGTAGAGTAAAACACTTCATAGAAGCTACAGAGCGATATAATCCTATTGAGATTGTTCGTGGTGGAGTTGTTGCAATAGAGCGATAAGTAAATAGAATAGTTGTTTAAAAATCTTAGACAACTATTTAATAGGAAAAAATATGAAACTAAGTCAAATATGTCAAGAGATAAATCTTGAATTTTCAGGCAAAGATATTGAAATAGTAGGACTACATACGCTAACAGAGGCGACACCATCTCAAATATCTTTTTTTAATGATAAAAAATATCTAAATCAATTGTCTCTAACAAAAGCAGGAGCAGTTTTAATATCAGGAGAGTATTCGCACCTCTTACCTCAAACAACCATACCTCTTATCACTGATGAATCATATCTTAAATTGGCTCTTATTTCAAAATTTTTTGCACATAAGATAGAGACTAAAGGTGGACATCCTAATATTGGTAAAGAGTGTGATATTGATAAGCGTGTTCGTTTCGGGAAAGATGTAACTTTAGGCAATAATGTAACCATTATGGCAGGTGCATATATTGGAGATGGAGTAACAGTAGGCTCAAATACTTTAATCTATCCAAATGTAACCATCTATCATGGCTCAAAAATAGGGGTTAATTGCATTATTCATGCAGGAACAGTTATTGGCTCTGATGGGTATGGTTTTGCTCATACCAAAACGGGAGAACACATTAAAATATATCAAAATGGTAATGCTGTTATAGAAGATGATGTTGAGATAGGAGCAAACTGTGTTGTAGATAGAGCAGTCTTTGGAACAACTTATATCCGTAAAGGAACTAAACTAGATAACTTGATTCAGATAGCACATAACTGTGATGTGGGAGAGCATTCTCTTATGGCTTCACAAGTTGGTTTAGCAGGTTCAACGACAACAGGACGAAATCTTGTGCTGGGTGGACAGAGTGCAATTGCAGGGCATCTACATATTGGAAATTTTGTAACTGTTGCTGGAAAAGCTGGAGTTACAAAATCACTAGAAAGTGGAAAAACTTATGCAGGTTTTCCTGCTATTGAACATAAAAGATGGCTAAGATTACAAGCTAAAATATCCTCTTTGCTAAAACGTAAAATCTCCTAATAAAGTAGAATAGTCCAAAGAAAGAGAGAGTAAAGAGTAACCAAGTTGGTATATGTTTTAGTAGATAGTCAAATAGAGAGTTTAAATTTCCTTTATATGTAGTCTTTAGTAGGTTGGATTTAAATCCAACTCTACGCATAAATTTAGCCTCTCCCATCTTACTCATACCCTTTAGTCCATTTTTTCCATAGGTAGAGGCATATAAAATATTTCTATTTTTAGCATTTGGCATAATCTTACTATATTTAAATGCACTACCTTTTGTAACTTTTAGTAGAACAGGACTCTTTTTACCAAATTTGTCTGTAAATTTTACTAATCTATTTAAATCTTTTAGACTTTTACTCTTTTTTAGAACTTTAAGGCTATTTTCTAAACCTAATTTATCATATAGTTTATATATCGGTTCAAGAATAGATTTGATACTATCAAGAGATTTACTCTCTTTAGCAACTTTTGCACCTTTTATTATCTCTCTGTTTAACCAATTTGGAAGTTTGTTTACCTTTTTAGCATATTTCAATATAGATATAGAACTCTTAGCACCTGTAGTTGCACCTAGTGTATATATTGTTGATATAGTAGCGATAACACCTAATGATGATAGTGCTACAACTACCTTATCTACTTTTCCGTTATTGTAGTAGTGTGACCCCTCTATTGCTAAGTCTCTAATATCTCCAATAAACATAAAATCAGATGCAATGGCAGAAGCTTTTCCAATATTCTCATCAGATTTACCATCTAAAATACCCTCTATAAACTTCTCTTTTTTATAATCAAAGCTATCTCTTTTATCTCTTATCTCTTTTAGTAGTTTTTGGCTCTTTGGATTATCTTTAACATAATCGTAGTCCATAAAGTAGCTAAGATACTCATCTGCTTCAAGATATTTTTTATCTTTAATAAGCTCTTTTGTATGGGGAATTGGGTCTATCTGTGCTAGAGTTCTAATATCAAACACTTTTCTCTCTTGCAGTAGAAGCAGAGAGAGAGTAACAGATATTATAATAAATATATAGATAAAGGGTCTATATAAAAATTTCATCCAAGATAGTGTTAACGTAGTCGTTAGCTTTAAAAGGAATGAGGTCATCTGGTTGTTCTCCTGTTCCTATGTAATAGATTGGCATCTGTAGTTCATCTGCTATGGAGAGTATTGAACCACCTTTTGCTGTTCCATCTAGTTTTGTAATAATTATACCATCTATTCCTATAAGTTCATTAAAAACCTTTGCTTGGTTAATGCTTGAACTACCTTGCGTTCCATCTAAGATTAACATCTTTCTATGTGGTGCATTTGGCATAGCTTTGTTAGCAATACGAACCATCTTCTTAAGCTCTTCTCCTAGATTTGTCTGCGTATGTAATCTTCCTGCTGTATCTATAATAACGTAGTCAATATTTTTTGATATTGCAGAGGAGATGGTATCATATACTACAGCTGATGGGTCGTGACCTTGTCTAGTAGATACTATTGGTACATCTAGCCGTTTTGCCCATCTTGTTAACTGCTCTATGGCAGCAGCTCTAAATGTATCTCCAGCACCAAGAAGTACAGATTTACCATTTTTTTGGTGCATTCTAGCTAATTTTGCGATAGTTGTTGTCTTTCCTGCACCATTAACCCCAATAATCATATCTACAAAAGGTCCATCTTCTATATCCCTTTTCCACTCTGCTTTGTATTGAAATACAGATATTAGTGCGTTGTATGCCATTCCTCTATCAATAGAGTTACCCTATCCATCTAAAAATTTTTCAATTAACTCGTAATTTACATCTGCTTCTAGTAGAATATCTTCAAATTCATCACTTGTAATCTTCTTTTTTTTAACAGGGGCTACCTCTTTGATAGCCTTATTTGTCTTTCCAAAAACTCTTTTTAGTATATTAAACATCTTCTATTTTCCCTTCTTCTCTTAATTGTTAATCTTTAGTAGTAGTTGCTCTATATCACTCTCTATCATCTCTTCAGGCATAGTACCCTCATAGTGAGTAAAATACTTTCCTTTAAAAAAGATAATCATAAGTGGCATAGGAAATTTATCTGTTAATCCTAGTTTAGGAGCAATCATAGATGAAAACCTTAATCTCTCTTTTTGATTTTTTGAGATAAAAAATAGTACCTTTTCTCTCTTGATAAATTTCTCCAAATTTATATCTTTAATATCATCATGAACCACTGCACCTATCATAAAAAGCTCTTTTTTAAATCTCTTTTGTAGATTAGTTAGATGTGGTATCTGACCTCTACAAGGGGGACACCATGTAGAAAATATCATAACAATTACAATAGGTTGTTTAATATTCGAAAAACTATACTTGTCATCTCTCATTTTAAGAGTAGTTATTTGATTTTGTAAATTTTCAAATTTAAAGATATACTCTTTAGAGTCTCTATTATCTTTATAAATATTTAATATTTTACTTTTATATTTTGGAATAAAGTTATCTATTGAAAATATTAAAGATAGTAGTGTAAGTAGTAAAGATATACATCTTAAAAGCATATACAATTTATATTTCATCTCTTAATAAACTCTTTTTTTAAGTAAATTTTGGGGAATATAAAAAAAAAAAAGATAAAGTAGATAATTAATGGACAAAGAGATATTTAGAAGAGAGTGTTTAGATAGTCTTAGGGCTAAAAAGAGAGTAAATAGCTATTTACTAGATAAAATAGTTGTAAAACAGCTTTCAAGATTAATAAAATATAGAAATTGTAAAGTTATAATGCTATATATTCCTTTAAAAATAGAGATTAATATCTATAGTTTAATAAAAGAGTTAAGAATAGAGAAAAAGACTCTTTTAGTTCCATTTATGGAAGGTAAAAGCTTTAGATTGGTAAAATATAGATTGCCTTTAAAAATAAAAAAATTTGGCGTAAAAGAGCCTAAAAAATCAAACAGATATAGTAAAAAAATAGATTTAGCGATAGTTCCTATATTGGGGACAGATAGTACATTAAGACGTATAGGATTTGGTAAAGGATTCTATGATAGATTTTTTGAAAAAAATAGTAAAAAAATTAGAGAAATTATATTTGTTGGACGTAAATATTGTGTAAGTTCTGAAATTATAACCCAGAGTCATGATATTAAGGGAGATGGCTATCTTACCCCTAAAAATAGTTTTTTAAATAAAAACCGAGGACTTAGGCTCCTTAAATAGGAGAAGATATGATAGAAAATGGATTAATATATTCTATTTTTATGCTTATAGGAGTAGGGGTTACCTATTTCTTTATGCGTAATGAAAACGGTAAACAGTTTAAACATTTAGAAGCTGAAGCAAAAGCAAAAGCCTCTGCAATTGAGTATGAAGCAGTGCATCTTTTACATCAAGCAGATGTAGAAGTTAGAGAGAAAGAGCTTGTTTTAGATAAAAAATTTCAAAATAAAGAGCAAGAGATTGCAAAAGAAAAGACAGAACTTGAACTAGAGAGTAAAAAAAAAAAAAAAAAAGAGAAAGAGTTATTTAAGAGTAAAAAAAATATAGAGAGAAAAGAGAGCCATTTAGATAAGTTAGAGACTCAAAAGAGAGAAGAGATAGAGTCTCTAATTTCATTACTCTCAGAGGTGTCAGGGTTAACTAAAGATGAGGCTAAAAAAGAGCTTTTATCTCAACTTTTAGAGGAGTCTAAACTAGAGATAGCTCTTAGCCTAAGAAAGCAAGAGAAGATAGCCCAAGAGGATTCTAAGAAGAGAGCAAACTACATACT
>CAMZNQ010000100.1 GCA_947313765.1 uncultured Sulfurovum sp. | reverse complement strand
TGCATCCTGGATAATATTTGTATCAATATCGGCTATAACAACACCTGTGGTTCCAAGTGGATAGGTACCAGCATAATCATTGCCAGTGGCTGTAGAGTTGTCATCATCTAAATCTAAAGTCAAGAACTCTACAACAGTTTTAGGAGCAGTAAGAACCTCGTCTCCATCTAAATCATTATAATAGCTTGCATTGATAGCAACAGGATTATGAATAAATTTATAAGTAATATCCCATGAAGAAACTTCATTATAGTTCAAAATAACCAGTGAGGGAGCACGATATTGTTCATCCATAGTTCCACTTATATTGAGTAAACCTGCTTCTTCTACCTCCACTACGAGATTGGTTGGATTATCTACAATGTATCCACTTAAACCAGTTAAACTAACACTTATTGATTCTCTTGTATCGGGGTTACCACCAATTCCATCTAGATCAGTTATACCAAGTGTTGGAGTACCCACCGCAGCTACTGTTTGATTTGTACCATTTATAAAAATCTCCCATTTTACTGTAACATACTCATCCGTAGTAGAGTAACTCGTAGGCTTCAGCTTTACAGTCGGGTCATCAAGATCTGTAGTAAACGTTACTTTACCTCCATCAATAGCCGTTATTGTTGCTCTTAAATCTATCGATACGCCATCTATTGTCCCAGCATTTTCCCAAAGAGCCATCGCTCCTACTATACTTTGTGTTCCAATTAAAGTGGGGTCAGCCCTTGTTGATATTATGACTGGTGCTGCCATAAGTTGCAAAGGAGCAAGTACCATTAGCACTAGAGCTACCATCCTCAGTAAGAGTTTTTTTAAGAAATTCTCTCTTGTTTTACTATTTTTATGTTTCATATAAAACCTTTCTTTCTGTCCTCACCTCACGATGGGTTTAGCTTTTTCAATATTTTATTTCTATAATAGAATATTATCAAAGAGAAAAGAAGATTAAACTTAAAATTATATAAAAATATATATTTATGATTAATATAGCAAATACAGTTAAGGTTTGTTGTGAAATTTTAATATTTTATTTTATTTGGATTATCTTTTAGAATTTTGTAATCTATATTTTCCTAAATGAACTTAGGGTAAATTATATATATCTCTCTTCTAATTCTTACATCACCTATATACCTACTTTGAGAAGAAACTCTCTATTAATTTGGCTCAAAAGGATATGGGCTTATATTCACAATAGCTTTACAAATAATGATTCTATGGGATTAGTGACACTTTAATTCTCTGAAATAAAGGTTAGAAAAAAAATACCCTTTTACTTAGCTTGTTTGTGTTATTATCTACGGCTTATGTAGCCGTTTTTTGGTTAAAAAATAGTTTACTATCATAATTGGAGAAGATTGATGAAAAAACTTTTACCCCTACTTGTAATATCTATTATCTTAGCTGTTACTGCCACCATTTTTATATCTATGGCAAAGAGTGACCAACCCGTTACAATTGCAAAAGGTAACATAGAGATGAACCCGTTGGATTTCAAAATTGACTTTACAAATGATTCTCATTGTAAAATGCTTATTAATACAAAAATCAACTCACTACAAGTTGCAACTAAAAGTGGGAAAACATGGTTTTTTGATGACCCTCTTTGTATGGTAGAGTGGATTGAAGATAAATCTTTTAAAGAAGATGCCAAAATTTGGGTTTATAGCTTAGATACAAATAGATGGATAGATGCAAAAAAAGCGTGGTATGGTGTAACAGATAGAACAGCCATGCACTCTGGTTTTGGAGCAAGAGAGAATAGAGTCGAGAAGAGCATAGATTTTAAAGAGATGTATCTACGTTCATTAAGAGGAGAAACCCTAGCAAATCCAAAAATTAGAAAAAAACTTTTAGGAGAGTAGATGGAAAATATTGATTTAATATCCATAGCCACGATAGCTTTTTTAGGTTCATTTGGACACTGCATCGGAATGTGTGGTGGAATTGTAATCGCATATAGTAGTAGAAAAATAGATGAAAATTGGTCAAATCAAACTCAAACCATAGCTCACCTTGCATACTCTTTTGGACGTATCACAACCTATGTGATGTTGGGAGTCATATTTGGTGCAATTGGAGGAGTTGTTCAGTTTAATGGATATACAACAGCAGGAGTTACCATTGTTGCTGGTATATTTATGATATTAGCAGGTCTTTCACTATTGGGAAAGATTAAATTTCTAACTAAACTAGAACACTCTTTTTCTACTAGCCGACTCTACCGAGATAGTTTTAGACAGCTACTCCAATCAAAATCTATCTATAGTTTCTATATTTTAGGACTCTTAAACGGTCTTCTTCCGTGTGGATTAGTATATTTCTTTGCCGTCACATCTGCTAGTACAGGAAGCCCATTTTGGGGTGGTATTGTTATGCTCATCTTTGGAGTTAGTACAATCCCTGCAATGTTCTCATTGGGTTTTTTCACTCAACTCCTAAACCGTGGTTCGCTAAGAAAGCTTATGATGAATATTGCCTCAATCATAGTTATTCTATTTGGACTCTACACCATATATAGAGGTTATGATTTTATTGAAAATCCAAATAAATCAGTATTGAATTGTTGTGAAGCAGAGGTTTAGTCCTCTTCTTTTAATTCATTACTATTCCTTCGAACTCAGCTTTTTAGAGTTGGATGTTTTAGCTCAATGCGAATTAATTAAACCCCTCTCTCTATTGCATCTCTACATCCTCTCTCTATCATCGTTTCACACGCATCTATGTTCATAAATGGGTCGGTTGTATTACATACTTTTCCATCTTTATCGGTCAATATAAGGTAGTAGCCATCATCTTTTTCTACAATAGATTTTAGAGTAAATGGATTATCATCTCCAAGTAGTATGGTTTTATCTTTGTACCTCTTGTTTAAGATTTTAATCTTCTCTTTAGGGTTGGAGAGGTCAACTACTTTACCAATTTTGTCTCTATGTTTGTCTAAATAGCTCCAAAATTTGTTAATCTGTTGAGGGTTTTGTACTTGTATGTAGTCTTGATTGCCTGTTATGAGTGAGAGTTTATTGTAGCTGTTTATGTGAAATACCACTTCATCAAACCAACCATCAACGCAGTTACATATTGGTTCTCCAGTCTCTCCAAACTCCCTTTTAACCGTACTTACAAGCTCTTTAAAGGTTAAGTCTGAATAG
>CAMZNQ010000099.1 GCA_947313765.1 uncultured Sulfurovum sp. | reverse complement strand
TCATGGTAATTTTGATGATACTCAAAATATGCTAAAAGAGCTTTTAGCTTCTGATGATTTTAAAGAAGAGTTAGAGAGTAAAAAGATTAAACTTTCGGCTGCCAATTCAGTTAACTTTGGGCGTATTATATTTCAAACAATATATCATATACACTCCTATTTAGAGTTAGTTAGAAAAAATGAGATTACAATGGGCGAAAATGTTTACCTTATTGTTCCTTCTGGAAACTTTGGAAATGCTCTTGGTGGTTTTTATGCTAAAGAGGCAGGTCTTCCTGTAGAAAAAATTCTTATCTCTTCAAATGTAAATAATATCTTAACAGATTGGATAGAGAGTGGAGAGTATGATTTAACAACTAGAGAGCTTATTAAGAGTAAATCACCTGCAATGGACATCTTAAAAAGTTCAAACATTGAGAGAATCCTATTTCATAAGTTTGGAGCAGAGCGTACTAAAGAGTTAATGGAAGATTTGGCAACTAAAAATAAGTTTACTATGACCGAATTAGAAAAATCCTCTATCCAAGCAGATTTTTCTGCAACATATAGTACAGATATTGAGTGTGAAGAGGAGATTAGTAGATATGCTAAAAAGGGTTATATTTTAGACCCACATACAGCTACTTGCATAAAATCATATAGAGAAGATAGAGATAAAGAGTTAAAAACTATTATCTACTCTACAGCAGAGTGGACAAAATTCTCAACAACAGTAGCTCACGCATTAGGAAATTTAGATATTATTGATGATACAAAAGCATTAGAGTGGGTTAAGAGCAATACTAATGTAACTGTTCCTCCTATGATTGATGGTCTGTTTACCAAAGAGATTAAACACACTATCATTGTAGAGAAAGAGGAGATAAAAGAGGAGATAATTAACTTTATCTAAATTGGTATGAAAATATGAAAATTTATGATGTTATTGTTGTTGGTGCAGGTATTGCAGGGTGTTCATCTGCCTATTTTCTTAAAGAGAGAGGATTGGATGTATTAGTTGTTGACCGTGCAGGAGTTGCATCTATGGGTGGTTCTTCAGCTGCTGGAGCTTTTATCTCTCCTAAGATAGGTAAAGGCTCACCACTTCAATCTTTAACAAATGAGGCATTTGAGTTTGCGAATAGATTCTATTTGAAACACTTTCCTAAACATTTTAATCAGACAGGTATTATTCGTATTCCAAAAGATAGAGAGGATGCTCAAAAGTTTTCAGAATATGAAGAGCATAACATATCTAAACGAGAGCTGATAGATGAGGAGTATTTAAAAGATATTGGTATTAATCAATCTTTTAATAGTTTTCTATTTAATGAAGCAGGTGTATGTGATGCACCTGAACTTTGTAGGGCTTTTTTAGATGGAATTGAGTATAGACAGTATGAAGTTGAGACTCTTGTTTATGATGATGAGTTATGGAGAATAGGGGAGTTTAGAGCAAAAAAAATAGTTTTAGCAACTGGTTATGAAAACAGGTTTTTTGATATGAGATATATGGGGGTTAAGGGAACATGGGGGAGTCGTGGAGATTATGAAACATCCTTAGATTTAAGCCTCTCTATGCACAAAAAAATATCTATATCTGCTAACATAAATGGTATCATAAAAATTGGTGCTACACATGAAAAAGAGGTAAATGTATGTTTTAATTGTAGTGGCGAACCATTAAAACCTCTATTTGAGTTGGCTTCAACTATGGTTGATACATCTGATTTTAAACTAAAAGAGACCTTTTGTGGTATGAGAGCAGGTTCAAAAGACTATTTTCCTCTTGTGGGTTCAGTTATATCTGTTTTTGAAATGTTAAAAAAGTTTCCAAAACTTCCTAAAGGTCAGAAGTTAAAAGATGAACCAACAAAGATAGAAAATCTTTATGTATGTAATGGGTTTGGTGGGCGTGGTTTTGTATTTGCTCCAATGATGGGAAAGATGTTAGCAGATAATATTGTTGATGGTATAGAGGTTGATAAGAGAGTTAATCCCGATAGACTCTTTTTAAAATGGTGTAGAAAATCAAAAGATTTGGAGAGTTATAGATAATGGCAGTAGAAGATAGAGAACGTTGGGATAAAAAATATAGAAATAATCACCCTATCCCTTCAAAAGTTCCAGATGTTGTAGAGAAATATAGCCTTTTATCAAAAGGTAAAAAAGCTTTAGATATCGCTTGTGGAACAGGAAGAAATGCTAAGTTTTTAGCAGGTCAAGGGTTTGAAGTGGATGCTTTAGATATTAGTCCTGTTGCTTTAGAGAGTTTAAAAGATATTCCAAATATCAATACTAAAGAGGTAGATTTTGATAGCTATGTTTTAAAAGAGAATAGTTATGATTTAATCGTCTGTACCTACTACTTAAATCGTTCACTTTTCCCTCAAATAGAAAATGCTCTAAAAGAGGATGGTCTTTTTATCTTTGAAACATTTATGCACCATCCCGATAATACAAAAGTACCCTCAAATAGAACTTTTTTACTAGAAGATGGAGAGTTGGAGATAACATTTGATGATAGATATCAGATATTACATCTACAAGAGTTTATGGATACTATATCTTGTGGAGATAGAGCCATGAAAGCATCAATGGTTGCAAGAAAAAAACGAGGAGGAGTGAGTGATGATGATTTTTGGGCTTAAATAAGCCCAAAAAATTATTTTTTCTCTTTTTTTAGATAGTTTAAATTGTGCTTGGCAATTATGACAAACTACAGTTTGACTTCCAGCTCTATCATTTTGACTATTTATAGTTCTAAACCTATTAGGATTGTCTTCAACCTTGACGGGAGTAGTTTCAGGCTTTTGTGAAGCACAAGATATGAGCAGTAGAAGAGAGAGGACGAAGAGTAGAGCTTTTTTCATGTTGAATACCTTTTTTTAAATTCTATAAATTATATTATTTATAATCTAAAGACAACATAAAATAAAAGCTTATATTTTTATTCGTGTTGCTGTCAAAAAGATATACTCTCTACCTGTAATTGTAACTCTAAAGCGTTTTTGCTGTAGATATTTTTTTGTAAAAATTACATCATTATAGAGTAGTGACATCTCTGAATATGGGTAGTTTGGTGCTTTTGCCCCATAGATAAGTTCAGAGTCTATCCATCTGCTATTTGGAAAGCCCAAGATGAATGCTCCATTATCCGTTAGATGCTCTTGAACTAATGACATTAAAAAAGGTTTGTAGTTTATCTTTGGACTCTGTAGTGTTCCTATGGAGATAATCAAATCTGATTTTTTTAAATTTAACTCATCTAACCTATTAATATCATGTTTGTAAAATTTTACATTATCTTTTGGAAATCTTTTTTTTGCATAAGAAAGTGCTGTTTTAGAGTGGTCAATGCCATTAAATTGGATAGAGTCAAAAACCTCTCTATCTAATAGTTGCTCTATAAGCTCAAACTCATCTCCTTTGTTAACTCCAAGATTCAGTACACTCTTTCTATCTTGAATCTTTACAGACTCTAAAGCTTTTTTGTAAGCATATAAAAACGTAGGCTCTTCATTCTTATTGATATTGAAAAATATTGAATCTACACCATACTTCTCCTCTTGATTGGTAACTAGCATAGAGTGAAAAGAGTTTTCTCTATTTAACTTCTGAAAAGTTATCTCAATAAGCTCACTATTGAATATTTTTGGAGTAAGCATCTTACAGAAGTTAAGCTCTGCAAGGTTAACCCATGTTTTATAGCCTCTGCTATTTAACTCCAAATCTGGATTCTCCACAATAAAGCTTACTTTACTATTCTCTTTTAGCTCTTCTTCTATCTTTTGACCTATCTCTAGTAGTGTTTTGTTTATAAAAAAAATCATAATCTAATTTTAACCAAAAAAATATTCTTTTTAATGAATAAATATGATATAGTAATAAGTAAATTTTAAAAGGAGTTTCGCATGAGATATGCGTTTATGATATTAATTGTAATTGGATTAATTGGTTGTAGTGAAAAAGATGTTGAGGTAGCAGATAAAGTATCTACTTTAACTAATGTAAATAAAAAAGTTAATAAAGTTGTTGATACAATCAAAGAGAAGCCTGTGGAAAAAAAGGGTTCAATAGAGGTTGTAGAGTCAGCATCAATAGATGATAAAACACTTGTTGCAGATGAACGAAAAGTAGAGAAAAGAATACAAAGTGATGTTCCTGCAAGATGTAATATGTGGTCTGATGGGTGTAATGTTTGTACTCGTAATGGTAACTCAAAAAAGGCTTTATGTACTGTATATCCAGCATGTCACAATAGAATGGTATCTTGTCTAGAATGGAATTGAACTACCCAACTGCTAAACAAGTTTATATTCCGACAGTTCCTATCATATTTCTATTATCTACTTAACCTAAGCCGTAGTTTTTAAAATTAGAATTGCTATGCTTTTATCAAACTTAATAGCAACTCTTTATTTTTATATTGGATACTTTGTAGTATAATATCTATGATTCTTATGTGTATATTCATAACTCTTAAGAATCATCTTTCTTCTTAAACTTTCCTTTTTTCTC
The DNA here is from genome assembly GCA_947313765.1 of uncultured Sulfurovum sp. Taxonomy (GTDB): domain Bacteria; phylum Campylobacterota; class Campylobacteria; order Campylobacterales; family Sulfurovaceae; genus UBA1140. The sequence goes on along the minus strand of CAMZNQ010000099.1, from coordinate 1,575 downwards.
TTTTTTTTGTCTAAAGTATTAGGTAAATCCCATGAGATTATAAGCTGTTTTTAAAAAGAATCTGCTCTAATACAAAAAACTTCTAAAAAGAGCAAAAAAATATGAAAATAGATAAAAAAGTAGAACTCCTAAAGCAACTAAGAACCCTAACAGATTTCAGAAAAGATGAACATAAAATAGAGTACCCACTTCATGAAGTAATCTTCATGTCACTATTTGGATTGCTAAAAGGTTTCGTAACATATAAAGATCTTAACACATGGATGCAGTACCAAGAGCATAATGAAATATTTAAAAAGATATTCAACAAAGAAAAAATTAATGTTCCCTCTCGCTCAACCCTCCATCTCTTACTAATGAACATAGATAACAATGAGTTGGAAGTGATATTTAGAAATTATTTCGAGCCCTATGTCAACCTAGATAATATTGCCATAGATGGCAAATGGTTAAGAGGGAGTGATGTCTGTGGACAATATACACAAGAGCGTCATAAATCTGTTTTAAACATGTTAGATAAAGATGTAAAAATCGTCATAGCACATAAGTTTTTAGAGAAAGGAAAACTAAGTGAAATCCCTGCATTTCAGGAGTTACTAGAGGATAAGCTCTTCTCAAAAGAGGGTCAAATATTCTCATTTGATGCTCTATTAACCCAAGTAGATTTACTCAACAGTGTTAATGAAACAGGACGAAGATATATTGCAAAAGTGAAAGGAAATCAAGAGGGATTAAAAGATAAAGCCAAAAGCGTTATTGTTGGTTTTTTAGCTCCAACAGATAGTTATAAAAACGATAGATTTACAATTGAAGGCAATGAAATAACAAGAAGAAAAGTTGATGTTTTTGAAAATAGGAGCTGTAATTTAGTGATGTTTTATGGTGATTTTAAAAATATTCAGACTATTATTAGAGTGACTAAAGAGATTACAAATAGTAAAACTGGTGAAATAAAAACTACAACACATTATCTTATTGCCAATTTTAAGACAACAGCTAAGAGCTTTCATGACTCAATTTTACATCATTGGAGGGTTGAAACTTATCATTATCATTTAGATATGTTGACAAAAGAGGACGACCATATTTCCTATGTTAACCCTTTTTCTATTTCAATATTAAGAAGTTTCTCCGTGAATCTTTATCAACTCTATCTCAATGCTCACAAAGGGGAAAAAATTATGAAATCTAAGGTAACAATGGCTGAAATCAAACGAACTTGTCTTCATCTTGATGATTTTACCTCTGATATTTTTGAAGTAAACTCCTAAAACACTTTTTTAGTTAGATTTTAGCATTTTTATATTTTAAACGCTATAGTTCTGTCTGAGAAATAGGATTTTTAGTGAAAATTTCTATTTTTTAGATAATTTGATGATAATTTAGTTTTTCTCGCAGTTTTTTTATCTTACTATTTTGGGTAGTTATTCGATTTTATTTAGAGTTAGTTAATCTCATCGGATTTACCTAGTTTAGGTACACATTCTCAACTTTTTTAAATATATCTAAAGTTGGGATTGTGGAATAAGGAAAATGTTATTCTTTAATTTGTGGGTGGTAAGAACTCTCATATAC
>CAMZNQ010000098.1 GCA_947313765.1 uncultured Sulfurovum sp. | reverse complement strand
GGTAATTTATTGAAAGGAAAAACAGCTTCTTTTACTGCCACATGACCTTTTAGGTTTGGCTCCATAATCTTTTTGTCAAAGTTTACAACATTAAAAGTATCATAAAATTTTAATGCCTCTTTTAAATCTCCTTGAACCATTACTCTTGTAGCAACTTTTGCTAATGGTACACCTGTAGCTTTAGATACAAATGGAACAGTTCGTGAAGCTCTTGGGTTTACCTCAATTAGATATACCTCATTTTCAAATATTGCATATTGAATATTCATAAGCCCAACAACACCAAGACCAAGAGCAATGTTTGCTGTTTGTTCTTTAATCTCGACTAACAACTCATCAGAGATGGAGATAGTTGGTAAAGAACAAGCAGAGTCTCCAGAGTGGATTCCTGCCTCCTCTATATGTTGCATAACAGAACCAATATATACATCTTTGCCATCACAAATAGCATCAACATCAAGCTCTATTGCATTATCTAAAAATTTATCAATAAGTACAGGTGCTTCATGAGATACAGATACAGCCTCATCCATATAGCTCTTTAATTCACTATCTGAATATACGGTCTTCATACCTCTACCACCCAATACAAAGCTTGGACGAACCAAAACAGGATAACCAATACGACTTGCAACTACAATGGCATCCTCTTTTGTAAATACTGTTCCATTGTTTGGTTGTTTAAGTCCTAATTTAGTTATGAAGTCTGAAAACAGCTCTCTATCCTCTGCAAGGTCAATGACTTTTGCTGTTGTACCAGAGATATTTGCACCAATAGCTGTTAACTGTTTTGCCAATTTTAGAGGTGTCTGTCCACCAAAGTGAACAATAACTCCATCTGGTTTTTCAATATCAATTACATTTCTAACATGTTCAAAATCAATAGGTTCAAAATAGAGAACATCTGAAGTATCATAATCTGTCGATACAGTTTCAGGGTTACAGTTATACATAATAGATTTAACACCCATATCTGCAAGTGCAAAAGAGGCATGAACACAACAGTAATCAAACTCTATTCCTTGACCAATTCTATTTGGCCCTCCACCAATGACAAGAACTTTTTTCTCTTTTGACTCCTCTTTCTCAACTTTTGGTAATTTTGTAATATTGGTAGTTGAGTAGAGGTATGGAGTTAACGCTTCAAACTCTGCTGAACATGTATCTACTTCATTATACTCTAAAGATACCCCTAGCTTCTCTCTTGCAGTATATATATCATTTTCAGAAAAATTCATTCCTTCGTTTTGGTTAATAACTCTTGCAATCATAGCATCAGAGAAACCATCTGCTTTTACTTCTCTCATTCTTGTAGCATCTGTAAGAAGTTCTATATCCATTGCTTTTTCAACAGCTACTAACTCCTCTAGTTGGTACAAGAACCATGGGTCTATTTTAGACCATTCAAAAATATCTTCTACACTCTTTCCTCTTCTAAGAGCCTCAAAAACATATAGAACTCTATTTTCATTAGAGCGTCTAATCTCTCTGACTAACTCCTCTTCATCACACTCAATAGTATCAAAACCTATAAGTCCTGTTTCAAGTGAGATTAAGGCTTTTTGAAAAGACTCTTTAAATGTACGACCAATACTCATGACCTCTCCAACTGACTTCATAGCTGTACTTAGAGTTGAGTCTGCCATTGGGAACTTTTCAAATGTAAATCTTGGCACTTTTGTAACAACATAATCAATAACAGGTTCAAAACTAGCTGTTGTTCCTGTTATGTCATTGTTAATCTCATCTAGTGTAAATCCAACGGCTAAAAGTGTAGCTACTTTTGCTATTGGATAACCTGTTGCTTTTGATGCTAATGCAGAGGAGCGAGAGACTCTTGGATTCATCTCAATAACAATCATACGACCATTTTTAGGATTGATTGAAAATTGAACATTTGAACCACCTGTATCTACTCCAATCTCTCTTAGAATCTTAAAAGAGGCATCTCTCATATTTTGATACTCTTTATCTGTTAAGGTTAAAGCAGGAGCAACTGTTATGGAGTCTCCTGTATGAACACCCATTGGGTCAAAGTTTTCAATGGAACAGACAATAATACAGTTATCTGCCTTGTCACGAATAACCTCCATCTCATACTCTTTCCAACCAAGTAGAGACTCCATAATCTCAATCTCACTAATAGGAGAAGCATCTAATCCCTCTTGGGCAAGTTTTTTGTACTCTTTTTTGTTCTACG
>CAMZNQ010000097.1 GCA_947313765.1 uncultured Sulfurovum sp. | reverse complement strand
ATCTTTTCTAATTTTTGCCCATCATATGTCAAAACAGTTTTAATAGCTTCAACTAAAGCCTCTACGTTATTTGGGGTTATGATGATATTTCCATAGCTATCATCTACAATTTCTCTTACACCTCCAACATCTGAAGTAATTAACACTTTGCCTTTTGCCAATCCTTCAAGTAACACCGTGGGCAAAGAATCAGGAACAATAGATGTGAGGACAACAACATCTATCTGATCAAGATATATGTTTATATTATTTATAAAACCTTGAAACTTTATATTGTTAAGTCTCTTTTCTCTAACATACTGTTTAATAGATGCTTCAAATTCTTTTTCAACTTTTGAGGCCTTTCCTACTACTTCAAATTTTATATGTTTATTGTCTAGCTGCTCAACAGCTTCTATATATAAGTCTATACCTTTTGTTTTTGACAATGAGGATATGTTAGAAAAAATCACTATCTAATCCATTATAAACTGTTACAATTTTTTCTTTATTGACACCATGAGACATCCAATTGTCTCTTACGGTATTTGATACCGTAATAATTTTATAGGAACAAAACCCAATATACCTATGTAATATAGTGTAAATTAATCCCTCTCTAATCTCATGAGAATGCGCGATGAACTTCATGTTAAATATTTTTGCCCAAATGGCAAAATAAATATTGGCTGTCAATGAATTTGAATGAACAATATCAACTTTATATGTATATTTCAACTCATACATATATTTTGCAGAAACGATAAAATTTTTTATTGCTTGTATCAATGCCCTTAAACCTCTTTTTAATTTCATTTGATATTGTGTATTAAATACCACTATTTTACATTCATTACAGTTTAAAGTTTCTACAAATTTTGTATTTTTTGTATATACGATTATATCAAATACATTTTTATCTAACCCTCGAATCAACCTTTGCAATACTATTTCACCACCACTGTAATTATCCATGACATTTATATAACATAATTTTATTTTTTTCATTTGTTATTTTTTTCCTGCCGATAAACTAGATTCGCAAATTTTCTCATATTTGATTATAAATTGATTTGAAAAACGTTCCCAAGCATAATTTTCTAATATATAATCCCTTGCATTCTTATCTACTTTATTTAAAACAATATTTTTGATCTCATCAACATTATCAATAAGATTTATGGAATACTTTAAAGATTCTATATCTTCCAAGCCATTAATTGCCAAGTTGTTCGCAACAATATTACACTCACAACTCATAGCTTCCAGTAGTTTATTTTTAATACCTGTTCCCGTAGTCATTAATATCAAATAAAACTCATATTTACTGATTTCTTTAGCTATATTATCTACTTCTCCGACGACTACAACATTATCTAATAAAGCATAAATCTCACTTTCTCCTCTACCTACGATATATAATTTATATTTACAGCCAATATCTTTTATAACTTTACTCATATAAAATATTGCATCTTTATTTACTATATAGTCTAAGTTACCATGAAATACAAAACTTTGCTTTATTATACCTACATTATAAGATTTGTATTTTTCGCTATCTACTCCATTTGTAATAATAAATTTTTTATCAGTTTTATATCGATCATAATCTCTTTGTGTAACAGTATGTATCCATAAGTCTTTTTTTGACAATATATCCTCTATTTTTTTATAATAAAATTTTCTTAATTTCTCTCTTAAAGTATTTTCACTCATTGCTAAAGATGATGCATCCGTAGCTCCGATAACTATATTAGTATGATAAAATGAAATATTCGAAAAAAACAAATGCGCTGTATGTATTATATTGTATTGTTTCATATCGTATTTATCATAAAGAATTTTCACTTTACTTTTAGATAATGTCGTAGAATATTCGTACTTGAGTCTATTGATATTTTTTTCAAACTCTGAGAGTTTTATAGTTTCATAAAATATGTTCTTGACATTATAAAAGTTATCTATATTATCTATTTTATCTTCTAAAACTATCAACAGATCAACATCATTATTTTTTGATATATATTTTATGAGATTATAATATATTTTTGTAAGTCCATCTTTATCTTCACAGAAAGGTTTAAAGTCTAAAACATAGAGTATTTTCACTTATCACCTTCCAGTAAAACCTTAACTGTATTCTCAATATTATATTTATCTTTAAAATATTGTTCTTTCTCTCTAAACGCTTGTTTTGTTTTTTCTAAATTAGTAATGAGACTTGTAAGTTTCTCCAGTGCTGATTTTTTTTCATTTGGAATATATAAGTAGTCGCCTAATTTATCTTTCATAATTTGCTTTGGTCCTCCTACACTGGGAGCTAAACAAACCACTCCATTTGCTAATGATTCTATGACAACCATTCCAAAACTTTCATACTTTGAAGGAATAAAAACAATATCAATCTCATCAAATACTTCATGGTTATTCTTATTACCTATAAAAAAGATATTGTTTAAATCTATCTTCTCAACTCTTTGTATAACTTCTTGTTTATACTTTATACTCTCTTGAGTGAATGCAGCATCACCTATAAAAAATAGTTGTAAGTTATTATATTTCATACTGAGTTCCCTAAATATTTCAACCGCGAATAATTGATTTTTTATATCTTGAAATCTGCCAACTACACCTATATTGATCATATCGGTTTTATTCTTTTGAACATTAAATTTATTAAGTTCTATACCTAAATGAATTAATTGTTTATACTTATAATTAATTTTATAAAAGATCTCTTCATTTACACAATATAAATTTGCCTTTTTTAATTTTAAAAAAAAGAATTTATTATATTTAGGAATATCCCACAAGCCATGACAAATAAATGAATGTTTTTTAATATTTGCAAAAGGTAAAAATAAAAACTTTTTACCATAATTTATATAATTATGTATTGCCAAATCAAATTCTTGCTTCATGCATATCATTTCATATAGATTTTTTTTTATTTCAATTTTCAAATTTTCTGGTTTATTTACTTTATCAATAAAGACGCCATGACATGGAACAACAAGCAATAGTTCATAATCTTTATTTTTAGAAAGATGATTGATCAAATTCAAAAAACTTGTCTCTCCTCCACCTAGTTCTGAAGTGTAAAAAGCTGTCAATAATATTTTCACATGTTTACCTTCATATACTTACTAAAACCATGACTTTTACTATCATATAAGCTTCAATACTTTTTTTATTAACCATTATCCCACGATACTCATTTAACGCACCTATTTTAATTGCATAATCTATATGCTTGACTTGGGAATGATACATATTGATAATTTCTTTTTTACTTTCGATCATATCATCTATATCTGTATAAAAGTTTGGCAGCGGTAATGTACCCCATACCTCATACATCAAAATATTTATATCTTTTTGTATTCTCTTTTCTTTAAATGCTTTTAGGATATGTTTACTTACTGCTTTATGATCTGGGTGCTGATCTAAACTATTTGGAATACAAATATAATCATATTGATTAAAGTTTATTGTTTTAAACATATCATATCCCCTATCTAGTTTGGTATCTTCTATATCTAAAAACTTAAACTTATTTACCTCCAGTTTTTTCATAACGGAAACAACCTCATTTTTTCTTATCTCAATCATTTGTTTTGGGTCTATGTCATTATCTCCATATCTTCCATCAGTTAAAAATATCACATCACACTGCTTAGCATACTTCAATAACAATCCCCCACACCCAATAGATTCATCATCAGCATGAGGTGCTAAAATAAGAATTTTATCATCTTTTCTTATTTCTAATTCTTCAGGATAATTTGTCTCTAAATTTTTATAAAAATCAAATACTTTACCTAGCACTTTTTCAAATATATTTTGTTTTAATTTTTTCATCACTACAGACTGCCTTTATACAACAATATATCAATACTAAAATTTAAAGCAACAATACCTATAAAAAGTACTAACAAACTTTTCATATAGAGAAACTCTATCTTTTTATACATCAATACAAAGCTAATTATCACCATACTAAAATATGCTAAAATAGAGCCAACCAATGCTCCTAACATCCCATATTCTTGAATCAAAATATAGTTTAGCCCTACATTTAGAATAGCTGAGAAGAGGGTAATAAATATAACCTCTTTTACCATCTTATACGCATGTAAATATCTACTAAAAAGTAAATAAGCAAAATAAAACAGTAAAATATCAGAAGTCAAATACATATATTTTGAAACTACCAAATATTCTTTTGTAGATAATATCAAAATAATTTGATCAGAAAAATAAAATAAAAATAATTTATATACAAGTACTGCTAAAAATCCATAAAGTAAATACGTAAATATATATTGATTTATCTCTTTCATTGATGAATTTTCATTGATCATTTTATTGTAGTAGGCACTAAAAGAGTTGTTAAACGCCACAACAATAAACATAACAGTAATACCTATCATTAATATACTATAATAAGCTACAAACTCATTATTGGTAAGATTTGCCAACATTATTCTGTCACTAGAAGTTATTACCCAAAAGGAAATTTGACTTATCTGTAATCCCCAGCCATAAACCAACGATTCTTTTAACACAGGTTTTATTTCAAAAAATTCAACACTATTTAGTGCTGGGTACTTGAAAATATAGCTGTATATCAAATATATAGATAAAATACCTACTACTATTATCTCTATTATTGGTCTAGTGATGGCATATGGATAAATATTTATAAATAAATAGACACCCCCTACAATAAAAATAGTTTTTATTGTCATAAATACTAAGTTTAAATATGGTTTATTTTCTATTATCCAAACACTGCTCTTAAGGCTATAACTAACCATCATTAAACTAGATATTAGAGTTACAATAAACAACCAAAAACTAACTCTTAGAAGCTCATCTAAATTATAAAGTTGAGTATGCACAAAAGATAAAAACAATATTACACAAATTCCTACAGAATTTACAATATAAAATATATATTTTTCATACAACTTTTTATCAAAAGATTCCTGCCACATACTATACCATCTAAACAAAGCACTATGTAAACCATTATAAATAATTAACATAATCACACCTACATAGCTAACTGCTAACATTAAAGAACCATACTCTTTAGGTGTTAAAGCAACAGTTAGCATAGGTATGATTATAAATCCACCTATTTTTTCTACTAATGCTGATAATGATAAATAGCCTGTACTTGTAAATATTTTTCTATGCAATTTATTTTCTCATAACAGCAATAAAGTAATATCCTAAGTATTTAGACAAATTAAATTTTGACAACCATAAATCAAATGTTACTAAAAATGGAAACTTGTTTATCCATCTTCTACTTATATTTTGGCAACCAAAAATACTAATATCTGTAAAATCTGAATTTTTTATTACAAATGCTTTAAATTCATCTGAATCATATCTATATTCAAAAAATAATCCATTAGTCTGAATTTTTTTAATCTTTCCAAGTGATCTTATTCTTTCTAAAATACGATTTAGTCCGTTATAATTATATAGTTCTATTATGGCTACCCCTCCCTCTTGTAGTTGATTATGAATTTCGTTAATTGCATTAATGGCACCTTTTTTTTCCAAATGCTGAATCATTTGCATTGATAAGATCCTATCAAATTTTGGAAAATCTAAAAGCTCTATTTTATCCTTTGAAGCATCAAAAGTTTTTGTTATAATATTTTTATTTTTAGCATTCAAAATATCAATACTCTTTGGAGAAATATCTAGCCCAAAAACATCTATTTGTGGATGTTGGTCTTTAATTTTTACAGTGAGTCTTCCTGTTCCACAGCCAAAATCTAAAAATTTTTGTTCTGTATTTTCTAAAAATTCTAATTTACCAATTACTGTTTCATCCTCAGCCTTAACGGCACTAAGTCCTCTTTCGTAATACCAGCTGTCATAATTATTAGCATCATTATCTCTTAACTTTATTTCATCTGCACTTCTCATCTTTTAGCCTTTCATGGAAGCTATCGGTCTAAGTTTTGCTAACCTTCCACCAAGGTTTTCTTTTTTCATCATCTCTGTTACTGCAAATACATCTTTAAAAGCATTTGGATTTTGTTCACTGATATTTCCTTTACCTACTCTATAAAGTTTCATATCTCTTTTTTTAAGCTCTTCTTCCGTATTTTTATTATTAAACTCTTTTTTTGCTATATGCTTATCTAAAAATCTTCCTACGCCATGATTTGAAGAATAATAGGCACTTTCATTACTGGGATTTGACATCAAATAAGACTCTGTTCCTAATGCTCCAGGTAAAACAAATGTTTGATCATTGACAATGCACTGTACCCCGTTTCTTTGTACTATTTTTACTTGGTTAGCATATTTTTCTACCATTAATGAATCATGACTATGTCTACCTAGCACATTTAATTCCATATTTTCTAAAACTCCACTAGCAATCTTTTCATAATTACTCAAAATCATATCTCTATTCATATCTCCAAAAACTGATGCTAAGAAAAAAGCTTTTATTAGCGTTTTCCCTGTCTTTGTGTTTGCATCTATAGTCCTAAAGTCATCTTGAGAGTAAAGTAATTTCAATATCTCTTTTGGTTCCTTAAAAAAAAGACCGTTTTTTAAAGTGAAATATTGCATCTGCTTAACTCTATGGAATATTTTCCTTAAATTACCTTTTATTCCAGAAAGGTGATCCAATTCATTAAAATTTGAAAACATTAAATATATTTTATCTCCCACAGCTATAGAGTCACTATGAAGTATAAATATAATATCACCTACTTTGTATTGGTCATCATAACTCTCTTCCACATACTGCAACTCAAAAAAATGATTTCCACCACCTAATGTACCAAGTGTTTGTCCTGCTAAATCTATGTGCTTATTATTAAATATATCTTTAACACTATTTTTTAAATCTTCTAATGAGTGAATCTCAATAAAGTCAAATAATTCTTTATATTTTATATCTGTGTAAAGCTTATCTAAATAGGTGTAAAATATTTTATATATTTCATCATTGGTGTATACTTCTGAATAATTGTATGCTTTAAGTATCTTGGAATAGTCTTCAAATGTTTGCTCTAATTTTCTTCTACTATCAATAGTTACATTTTCAATTCTTCCAAAAGTAAAACCACAGTTTGCCACGCCTAACATAGATGGATAGATAGATGTGTTACTTGCTGTCAGCATACCATTGACCACCTTTGCGCCTTTTTTATAGTGCACATCAGGATAAATTAATAAATCCAATGTTTCATCATCTGTTTTATTATGAAAGTTTTCTATTATTTTTTTTGAACCATCATCTGGTATTAGCTTCTCTTCTACTAAATATTTAATTGACATATTAACTCCTCAACCGCTTCTTTTATTTTACCTTCTGGAATGGAAAAAGCATAATTTTTATGATTACCAATATCTAAACTTTTAGTCAAACAATTTTGATATAAAAAAGGAAGATTAAAAAGATTAGCTTCTCGTATCTCTCCTGCTCCATTATTTATAAGCTGCCAATTTTGACTTACTATGTTTTTATCCAACTCTTGTATATCTAACTTTTTACTCATAAATAAGAAATAAACATGCTCTACTAATACAGCGTTGTATTCTTTAAAATCAAACAGAACTTCTTTTAAATTATTATCTTCATATATAATATTATTTTTTGTATTATTTTCCGAATCTAAACGAATTGGCATATTTAATCCTACAAAATTTTTTCCATTTGACATAACAAAATTATCTGCTAATATTTTATGTCCCATTAGTAAAAGTTCATGAGATAAAGAACTTTTACCAACTCCATCAAGTCCTGTTAAAACTATATATTTATCATTTATTTTTACTAAACTTCCATGCACCAAAGAATAACTATCTTGCATAGCATATAAACTAAAAATAGGATACAAAATAGTTTGATAAAACAAAATGTGATTTATGCTGTATTTTGAGCTCAATATATTTTTTAAATAATATAGGCTTTTCTTTTTTAAATCAATATTCAAGCTTACATTATCATTAAATTCATATTTATAATCTAGAGTTTGTATTCTTGATTTTTTTCTTATATTGAGTTTATTGTCTTTAAATTTTATCTCCCTACCAAAAATAACATCTTCAAAGTTTATATTATTAATACTTGACACATTTAACGATATAAAAGATTGTAAATTAGAGGTTGAGCATGTAGAAATAATATAATTTTTCAATTGCCTTTTTGAAAACTCATATAAATCACTACTTTTAATATCAATAGAGATATTACCAATTAACGGGAAAGTACATTTAATATTATACATCAAACACCCTATTTAATTTATTGAAAATCTTATTTGATACAATGTTAAGCTTTCTAAAAATGTTTGAATTTGAATAAGTTTTGATATTAAACAATATACTACTTTCATTTGCAAACCAATATTTATAATCTTCCGCACCTCTACCAAAATCAAACACTTTATAATTATTATCCTTACAGTATTCTAATATGTCAGAGAGTAATACTTTCCCCGGTGAAAGATCATTGTATTTATTGCTATATGATGGGATAGCAGAATTTAAAATACCCTTTGAATCTTTATAGCCCAAGTGATACGCTATTGTTTTATTTTTAATATAGAGTTTTGATAAAATCACTAAATCTGTTTGGCTAATATCTTTTACAAATAAATCATAATTTTCTATATTCTGAAAAGGACCACCATTCCATCGTTCTTTATGTATTTGGATAAACTCACTCATTGTATTGTCATCTTTTTTCATAGAAAACTTAAAATTTAATTCTGATTGATAAATTTTATTCGCTCTATTTTTACACCTTTTAATATCACTATTTTTTTTTGTTTTTGTTTGAAATGAATCAAACTTAGTTAGTGGTTTAGTGTCTATTATTTTACTATCATACATAATATTATTTTGATAAAGATATTTTATCAATACTTTAGCACTCAAACTATCCCCATCTAAATATCTAAAATCTATATTATAATTGTTTTTAAATATAAAGTCATAAAATTGTTTTATATTTTTTTCATTTTCATACAAAAGACCAAAACTATCAAATAAGTCTGGATTTGAACCAATTAAATATAAGTTATTTTTGCGTTTATATAAAGGAGCTAAAAAGACTAAATTTTCATTATTCCAAATTGTAAATATGAAAATGTCTTGATCTATTTTTTTAAAATGCTTTAGCCATGTACGACACCAAGCAAAAGATAAATTATAATTAGCACCTTTATTATATAGTTTAATCCAACTTTCTTTTAATATTGGATTGTCTAAATTATCATAAATCTCTATACCTATATCACCGTCATCTACTTTTTTATTTGTTTTCTCTATAAGTTTATATTTGTGTCGATGCAAACCTTTATAATCAAAGTTGTTTTCATATTTAGATATATGTTTTGTAGATATTGCATAATCATAACTATCAAAACCAAGAGGCTGAAAATCCCTAGTAAATTCAAAATCCATAAGATATAAATCATTTGAAATATTAAATATATTATTTGTAGTAAAGTCTCCATGTTCATCAGACACTTGCCTGGTTGTGAATTGTCTTAACTCTGTTTCATACTCTTGAAACTCTTTTCGTCTTTTTATCATACTATGAC
>CAMZNQ010000096.1 GCA_947313765.1 uncultured Sulfurovum sp. | reverse complement strand
CAACCCTCTCTACATCTACTGTATGATGTTTTGATTTGAGATATAGATTTATAGTAGCTAGACGTTCACTAAAGTCTGGCATAGGAATATGTACTCTTCTATCAAATCTACCTGCCCTTAGAAGTGCTTCATCTAACACCTCTATCTTATTTGTAGCAGCAAGAACCATTACACCTGAACTCTCTTCAAATCCATCCATCTCTGTTAAGAGTTGATTTAGTGTAGATCCCCTCTCCTCCTTATTCTGTCCACCTCTACTCTTTCCAATTGCATCTATCTCATCTATGAAGATAATACTAGGACTCATCTCTTTAGCTTTAGCAAATAGTTCAGAGACCCTTTTTGCACCCATTCCTACATAAATTTGAACAAAAGAGGCAGCACTTTGATAGAAGAATGGAACACCTGCCTCACCTGCTAAAGCTTTTGCAATTAATGTCTTTCCTACACCTGGAGGACCAATAAGAAGAACACCTTTAGGCAAACGAATATCATAGGCTCTATATTTTGAAGGGTTTTGTAAAAAATCTATAATCTCCTCTAGCTCCTCCTTTACCCCATCTACTCCTGCCACATCTGAAAAGTTTATTGTAGAGTTTATGGCTCTAATGGTACTACTGTTTTGAGATAGAGTATCTCTACTCTCCTCTCTCTGATTATTTATAATATCCATCTCTCTTTTACGTCCTGCTCTAACCATATATATAAAATAGAAGATTAATGACAATAGTGAAAAAGCTAAAATCGTATCTAAGAGTTCTTCGGACTCCTCATCATACTCAACAACTAAATTCTCATTTTTATCAGAAAAAAGCTCATCTTTAATAGCATCTTTAGCAATTTTATACTCTCCTGAAGTTGTATATAGATATATATATTCACCTTTAACTACAACTCTATCTAATGCTTTAGGAGTATTAATATATGATAATGCTCTTTTTTTACTAATAATGCCACTCTCTTTCTCAATATTAAATATGAGAAGAATAGCCACTACTGCTAAAAATGAGACTATAATAATCCTCATATTTTTACTAATAGATTGCCATGTTTTTATCATTTTTTACATCTGCCTTATCTATGGTTATCCAATTTGAAGTTAAATCTTCATCAGAAGTAACTTCTATTTTATTAAAGTATTGATCATAACCATAATATATACTATCTAAACCTTTCTCAATAAGTATCTCTAAGTTTTGATTATATTTTTTTCTAAAATCAAAATTCTTCTCTTTTATTATAGAGGTTAACTCCCTATGTCTATCTTTTGCTATATTGCCTCTTATTTCAGGTTTCATAGTAGCTGATGGGGTATTATCTCGCTTAGAGTAAGAAAAAGCATGAATATGAGTCAAAGGTAAAAGATGAACTCGTTCAATCGCCTCTCTCCACTCTTTCTCATCTTCTCCAGGGTGTCCAACAATATAGTCTGTACCTATACCATACCCCTTATCTGCTATCTCTTCAAGTAGTTCTATATCGGTATGAAATTCATTACGACGATTCATTATCTTTAGCATCTTATCTGATGTATGTTGAAGTGCTATGTGTAGATGTTTTGCCATCCAAGGCTCACTAAGTAGCTCTTTAAACTCATCATCTATCTGAATTGGCTCTAAACTTCCTATTCGTATTCGTCTAACTCCTCTAATCATACTCATTTGTTTAAGTAATTTTGCCATTGAGGAGTTCTTATCTCTTCCATAGCTCCCTACATTTGTTCCAGTTAAGATAAACTCTCCAAATCCATTAGAAGCCAACTTTTGAATCTGTAATAGAATATCATCTTCATTATGACTTCTTGCATTACCACGAACAGAGGGGATAATACAATAAGAGCATCTAAAATCACACCCCTCTTGAATCTTTATAAAAGCTCTACTTTTACCTACAAACTCCTCTACAATGGTTGAATCTATATGTTTTAGGTCTCCTATTTGATAGAAAGGTTTATCATTAAATTTTAAAATATCATTAATCTTCTCTTTTTCAGAGTGTCCAATGACCCCAAATACCTTTTTATCTGCAAAGAGAGACTCTCCTTTTGAGTGTGAACCACACCCTGCTAAGATAACTTTAGCATCTGGATTTTTACGGTTTCTACCATTTATATAGGCTCTAACTGAAGAGTCTGCTCCATTAGTTACAGTACAAGAGTTAACCATAATTACATCTGCCTCATCTTCATTCACTGTTAACTCAAAATCTTTTAATTTTGACATCATCACTTGGGTATCAAACTGATTAGTTCGACAACCAAAGGTTTTAAAATATACTTTTTTCACTTATTTTACTCTTTTATATAATTTTTAATAGAGACCCCAATCATCAGGTCTATATTTTTCTGTAGGCTTTTTAATATTATCAACAGTAGGCTCTTCTTCTTTAACAAGCTCCTCTTTATGGTTCACTGAAGCTGATTTATCTAAATACAGAGATTGACTTGGGTATGCTAAGAAGATATCATCTGCCTCTTTTAATCTTGATAGAATCTCCATTGATATTGTACTTCTTAATGATAAGGTAGCATAAGAATTAGTCAAATACCAAGCAGATAGTCGAACACCATAAGTATCTACAAAAGCAAAAATTCTAGGCTCTACTGCTGTATTTCTCATACTATATCTACTTCGCAACTTATTTAACTGCTTTCTTGTCATATCAGTATACCCTTTTGAGTATTTACGTGCAACCTCTTTTGCAATACTTTGAGCTTTAGTAGTATTAGAATCAAAAGTTAAATAGATATCAATTCCATCCCAAACAGTCTTTAATCCTGCATGAGAGTAGTTTGCAATAACATCTGTAAATATATAGTTATTTGGCATAAATATAATTCTACCTGTACGTCTATTTGAATAGACACTTGTATATGTCACATCTTCATGAAGAGTCATACGAAGAAGAGATATATCTACAATATCTCCTACATATTGAACACCATCTTTGACAAACTTAACTCTATCTCCTACATGCACAGAGCCTGAAATCAAGATAACAAACCAGCCCATAATACTCATAAACCAATCTTTTAAAGCAATAGCAATACCTGCTGAAGCAAAACTAAGAACCGTTACTAAGTTCTCAACATCTTCTAAATAGGAGAAGAGTAATATTATAAATATTAAAGCTATAAATATAAAGTTAATAACTTTATTTGTTCCGTAGTAGAGTTCATTATCTGACATATATTTTTTTACTAAATACTTTAGGATAATAAATATTAGAAGTATAAATAAGATAATTGAGCCTGTAACAATAGATTTCTCTACCTCATCCTCTATCCCCTTATTTATCTTAAACTTAATTTGAGAAATATCACTATCAAATGCCTCTACTGTTGTCTTTAGATAATCTCTTGCTTCTCTAAAATCTAAAAGTTTATTCTCTAAGTTTCTTAACTCTTTAACATAATTATTATATATGTTACCCTCTGTCTTAAGTACTAACTCTTGAAGAATTTGACTCTCTCTAGTCAACTTACTAACTGCGATATTTAGAGTATCATATCGTTTTTTATAATCACTATTTAGTGTATCTATCTGCTTCTTAAAAGATAGTGCCGTGATAATATCAACTGGATTTGTAATTGTAGGCTCTTTATCTATCTTTGGAGGTTTAATAAGTTTTTTAAAAGGGTTATCTTTATACTCTTTTAAAAAAGAGAGCTTCTTCTCAATTACATCATAAGCATTTTGATAAGATTTTAAATCTATCTTATCCTGTACTGATGGACTATACTTGTTTTTTATATCTGATATTTTTTCACTTAACTCTTTTAAATTTAGCTCTAGTAGTTGATATGTCTCATGATTTGAGTAGATTCTATTCCAAAGGTTATCTTTTGATAGATAATCAATAATTTTCTCTTTTTCAGTAATCAAATCACTTAAATGAGCATCTAAAAGTTGTCTCTCTTTCTCCTCTTTTAATCTTCTCTTTTTAGTTTCAGCTAACCTTTTTTCCTTTAATTTATTTTCAAGATTTGCCTGTTTTGCCTTAATCTCCTCCTTAATCTTCTCTTTCTCTATCTCCTTCTCAACAGAAGGGTCCATAGTAATTACTTCAGGTTCTACAATAGTTGAGTTTATATCTGCAAAAATAGTTTCAAAAACGATTAGAGTTAAAAAGAAAAAAATTCTCATAAACTATGCCTTTTTAAAGGTAGACAATACCTTTTTTAGTAGATTTTCATCTATATCATCTATCATTGTATGGCTACCAAGACCTTTTGATAAAATAAATTTTATTTTATTGTTAGATGATTTTTTATCTAAAAAGAATTTATCATAAAAAGAGTCTACATCTGCAATATCATACTCAATTGGGAGATTATGCTTAGTTAAAAGTTTACTAACAAGAGAAGCCTCACTATCACTCATTAAACCTAACTCAACAGAGAGTCTATTTACCATAACCATACCAATAGATACAGCCTCTCCATGAAGATATTTACTATAGTTTGTTTCATTCTCAATAACATGTCCAAATGTATGACCATAGTTTAAAACAGCACGGATACCTGCCTCTTTCTCATCTAAATTAACTACCTCTGCTTTCAATGATACACTTCTCTCTATAACTCTCTCCAAATCCTCTTTTTTAGAGAAATCTACCTCTTCTAAAAAGTGAAAGTATTCTCTATCAAACATTACGGCCATTTTAACAATTTCAGCAATACCTGCAGAGAACTCTCGTTGTGGTAGAGTCTTTAAAAAGTAGGTATCTATATAGACTGCTTCAGGTTGATAGAATGCCCCTATAAGATTTTTTCCATACTTATTGTTCACTCCTGTCTTTCCACCAACACTTGCATCTACCTGTGAAAGCAAAGTAGTAGGTATTTGAACAAAACCGATACCACGTTGATAGAGAGAGGCCGTAAAACCTGTCATATCTCCAATGACACCTCCACCAAATGCAATAAGAAGGGATTTTCTATCTAATTTATGGCTAAAGAGTTCATCTAATATACTCTCTACTGTCTCTAAACTCTTATACTCCTCTCCATCAGGAATAGTTACAACATGAAGCTCTAAAGCATCAATTTTAGATACTAAAGTATCCAAATGTAGAGCTGAAATAGTGCTATTTGTTACTATAGCAACTTTACGGTTAAATGTTAAATGAGGAAGAGAATCAATTACAACATCATATTTTATTGATGTTTGATTCTCTAAATGAATTGGTACAATCATAATTTTTAAGCCTATCTGTATGAATTAATATGAATTTAATTTTACCTTAAATTCATGTTTAAAGGACTTAATATGGGACTAATTATCTACAGGAATTAGAAGTTGTGGATGTTTCTTAATTGATAAAAAGTAGTGACTTAACTCCATAGATAGAAAACCAACTAAAGAGGTATCTCTAATTTTTTTTGAAAAAGGGGCAATATGTAAAATTTTTTCATGCTTCAAAAGTTCACGAATGGGGTTAACACGTTTCTGTTCAATAGTGATTCTAAAATTATATAACCTTGAGAGAGATTCATAATGTTCAATAACATTACGATTATCCTCAAAATCACCCTCTGGATTATAATCACAAAGAGATAGGGATACTCCCAAAGCTTCTGAAAAATCAAATACAGAAGAGGATAGAGCCTCCATCTCTAATCTATTATCCAATAAAACTAGAGAGTCTCTAATATTATATAAAGATGTATCTCCAAATATATATATTGGTCGTGTCAGCTCATATAGATACTTTTTATAGTTCTTCTTAAAAAATAGTCTATTATCTACTAAAAAAAGTCCTATATCAAATTGACTAATATCATAATCAATATCATGGAAAACCTCTTTATCTCTATAGGAGAGAGATAGAGATACATGCTCATTCTCAAATATGCGTAGCTCTTTAATTAAATCAAAATCACTAATATCAATTAGCCGAACATAGAGCTTTGTCTGCGATAGTTGATTACTTAAAAAAACAGCCTCATTCATCTGTAGTAGAATATCCTCTTTTTTTGAATCATTATCTAAAATTAGATATAGATTTCTACCAAATGGTTCAGGAAATATACCTTGTCTTCTATTAATCTTATTATATAAACTCTCTAATACAATAGAATTACCCATAACAATAAGCCTATCATTTGGTAAAATCATTGTTGTAGAGTTGGGTAAAATCTGTTTTTCATCTCTATATATAGCAACAACTCTCCACTTTCTATGTGCAATTGAACCTATATGACGAAAAGCAAAACTAGAGCCAACAGGAACTAAAATCTCCATAATCTCCCCTCTACCCAAACCAATATTGGTGGCTATGAGTGGAACATTTGGTAATTTTTCATATAAATTAGATGCTAAAATTTCATTACTATCAATAATTGTTAGATTTTTATAATCTAAATTAAGCTCATCATTCCAACTATTAACAAATATCACTAATATATCAGGGTTGATAATACGTACATTTTGAAGAGTATAAGATGCCTCCATCTTATCATCCATTACAATAAAAACAACTCGAAACTCTCTATCTGACATAACCCCTTTTAGCCTCATATATGATGTAGGGTCAATATCTAAACAATTAATATGTGCTAAACAGCGTTTAGTTGGCATATGCTCTGTTGAAAAAGAGATGTAGTAGTGGTTATCTTTAATTCTACTACTGCTAACTCTATGGACAAACTCCTTTGCTATATCCCCAGTTGCTAAAATTAATACATTTTTCATTTAACTCTTTCTTGTTTAGACTTTTATAAAAAGTCTATTATTTTAGATATAATAGAATTCTTCAAAAGTTAATAGTTATAATACTTGTATTATAACCATAGCTTTCAAACAAAATAGTAAAATTTTTCAATTAAGGATAATTATAACACAATGGATTTTCAAATAGATAAAACCGATGGAAAAGCTAGAGCTTGTACCATAACAACAGCTCATTCAACTATACAAACCCCTGTTTTTATGCCCGTTGGTACAGTTGGGGCAGTAAAATCACTAGATGCAACAGATTTATCAACCCATATTAAACCATCTATTATTTTAGCCAATACCTATCATCTATATCTGCGTCCAACAGATAGAGTGATTAATAAAATGGGAAAGCTACATGGGTTTACAAAGTTTCCAAAAAGTTTTTTAACTGATTCTGGTGGATTTCAAGCATTTTCACTTTCAGATAATGTCAAGATAGATGAGGGTGGGATTACATTTAGAAGCCATATTGATGGAAGTTCACACTACTTTACACCTAAAAAAGTAATTGATATTCAAAATAATTTAGGTTCAGACATTATGATGATTTTAGATGACCTCGTCGCCCTACCTGCTACACAAGAGCGTATTAAAGCAAGTATTGAGAGAACAACTAGTTGGGCAAAAGAGTCAATAGAGTACCATAGAGAAAATCAGAAACAGGGAATAGGATTAACACAAAACATTTTTGCAATTATTCAAGGTGGAACAGATAGAGCATTTAGAGAAAAATCTGCCAAAGAGCTTTGTGCTTTAGATTATGATGGATTTGCAATTGGAGGTCTATCTGTTGGAGAGGCAAACCAAGATATGTATGACACCGTGGAGTGGACAACACAGTTTATGCCAAAAGAGAAACCACGATATTTAATGGGTGTAGGAACACCTGAAGATTTGGTTGAAAATGTAGAACGAGGAGTTGATATGTTTGACTGCGTTATGCCAACTAGAAATGCAAGAAATGGTACACTTTTTACCTCTTACGGAAAGGTAAATATAAAATCAGCACGATATAAAGAGGATAATGAGAGCTTAGATACAGAGTGTGACTGTATGGTATGTAAAACCTATTCCAAAGCCTACCTATCTCATCTATATAGAGCAAAAGAGCTTACATACTTTAGATTAGGAACAATTCATAATCTACATTACTATTTAAATCTGATGAAAGAGATGCGTCAAGCCATTATTCAAAATAGATTTAAAGAGTTCAAAACAGAGTTCTATAGAAAAAGAGAAAAATGATTTTCTCTTTTATCCATTAGTAACTCTTAAATTATTATTATATATTTTTATAAAATCAGAAAACTCTTTAACTGTTTTACACCCATACTCAATTGCAATTCTCATTGCCTCCATACTACTGTAATTACTCATTTAAAAACCCTTATTTTAATTTATAGGTGTATTAAAACAGAGTATAAATAAAATTAAACTTAAATACATTAAGTTATTTTATATATTTATATATAAATAATATTCAAAACTATTTTTTAACTTAAAGAATTTTAGTTTAATATAACAAAATATTTTTAGATAGAAATCTCTTTTATATCTGCAATCTCTTTAAATGATTTATAGATAGAAGCTACTGTATTTTTACGATTATTTTTAATCTCAATATCATCTACATTTACCATAACATCATCAAAATATCTATCTAATTTTGCCTTTAATCCAAACATAGCTTTGAGTCTATCTTCATAAGAGCTATACTCTTTTTTTTTTTTTTTTATATACTCACTATATAGTTCCAACTCAATAGGCTCTTGAAAAAGTTTAGTATCAATTGGTAATTCACTATCTAAATCTACCTCTTTGGAAATATTTGCAACACGTTTAAACGTAGAAAACTGCTCTTTAAAACTATCTGTTGAGACAATAGAGTTTAATGCTAAAACCTTTTTAGCTATCTCATTAATATCTCTCTCTCCTGACTCTAAAACAGCAGTAATTACAGAAGGATTTGCCTTAATAGACTTTTTAACTCTCTCAATTATAAAATCTAATAACTTTTCTCTATCGTAATCTTCATATAACTCATTAAATGCTCCTACAACCTCATCTATATTAAAAGATAAATCATAAGTAGTAACCATACGAATAATACCATTTACAGCACGACGTAATGCAAAAGGGTCTTTTGAACCTGTGGGAATCTTTCCTACAGAAAATAGTCCTATTAACGTATCAAGCTTAATCGACATCGCAACAATGGCTGAAAAGGTAGAACTTGGAAGCTCTGCACCCTCTCCTAAAGGAAAATACTGCTCTTTAATTGATTGTGCAATCAGATTATCTTTACCTAATGCTTTTGCATAGTAGTACCCCATAAGACCTTGAAGCTCTGTAAACTCATATACCATCTCTGATGTTAAATCGGCTTTGGCTAAAGAGATAGATTCATCCATAAGCTCAATAAGCTCTATTGCACTCTTACCTGTCTCTCTTTCTACCTGTTCCATATATTGTGAAAGTAGATTACCTGCAATATTTTTTTCACGATTAATCTTATCTATTAAGCTACCAAGCCCATCCATAAAGGTAATATTTTCAAGACCATCTGTAACAAGACCTCGTTTTAAATCATTTCTATAGAAAAATAACCCATCTGCTAGGCGAGGCTTCAATACCCTCTCATTTCCTGCAATAATCTTAGAGTAATCATCAGTTACCCCATTAGATACAACAACAAATCTATTTGTCAACTTACCATCTTTTGATACAGGGAAATATCTTTGATGCTCTTTCATTGAGGTAATAATTACTTCAGGAGGCAACTCTAAAAACAGCTCATCAAATGAACCAAGAAGTGCTTTAGGATTTTCTGTAATAGCAACAACTTCAGATAGTAACGAACTATCTCTCTCTATCTCTATGCTATTTTCTAACTCAATCTTCTCAAAATCTGCTAAGATTTTTAACTCTCTATCTTTTGGATATAGCGTTATTTTACCATCGGCTAAAATGGTATCATAGTCTGAAACATCATCTACTTCAACAGCATTAAAATTGACCATACGGTGTAAAAAGGTTTTAGTATCTGATTTCAGACCAAATATCTCAACATCAAGAGAGTCATTATCAAGACGAACTTGTAGCCAACGAATAGGACGAATAAACTCATCCTCTCTACTACCCCAACGCATCATTTTTCCAAATGCCATTGAGTTTAGCCACTTAAAAATCATATCTGACAATAGATTCTCTATTGGCTCTCCTATCTCCTCTTTTTTAAAGTATAAGCATTTTTTTCCATTTTTTTCAATCTCTCCAAGCTCTTCAAAATCTACACCACACTTACGAGCAAACCCCTCTCCTGCTTTAGTAACTGCACCATTACGGAAAGCAACCATTAGTGGTGGGCCAAAAAGCTCAATCGTCTTATCTGCCTGTTTTGTAGATATATAGTTATGTCGAATAACTAAACGACGAGGTGTATATATAAATTCAAAATCAGAGGTTAAGCGATACTCATCTAAAATATTTTTCCATGATTTTTCTATATTTTTTACAATTTTAAGTAGTGGTATAGCAGGAAGCTCCTCCACACCAATCTCTATAAGAAGTGATTTTGTCATATTCTGTTATCCTGTTGATAATTAATTGTGGAATTCTAGCTAAATATTGATAAATGAGTGGTTAGCCAAATTTTAACAAATTAAAAGAAGATGGCTAAAGCC
>CAMZNQ010000095.1 GCA_947313765.1 uncultured Sulfurovum sp. | reverse complement strand
AAATGTATAGCACCTGTAGGATATGATATGTCAATAGCAAAAGAAAATCTCAAAAAAGAATTAATAAATAATAATTCCTTATATATAAATAGTATAAAAATAAAAAACTACTTCTCCATAAAAAATATAGAGATTACAAATCTAAAAGATAAAAAAGAGATATATTTAGTAGGTGGAAATGGAGAGGGAAAAACCATTTTGCTTCAAGCTATTCTTTTAGCTCTAAAAAAAGAGTATTCAGGGCATATTATTGAGTATATTCGAGATATAGAAGATGAGTTAGAATTAGCAGTTAAAGATGAAAACTCCAATAAGTATAGTTCAAACTATAGTATTAAAAATGTTTTTGCTTATGGAATCAATAGAAATAAGACACGTGAGAAGTCTGATAAATATGGCTACAGTGGGATTTTTGATACTAGTGATTTTAAAGATACTACTTTTTTAAGAAATCAGTTAGAGGTATTGCGAGAAGAGAATAAGATAACTCATGAATTTATTGGATTGTTAAATAAACATATCTTACAAGGTAGCATTAAAATAGAAAAAATTAAAAGTCAGATTTTAATAAAAGAGAGCATAGAGGAGAAAGAGAATAGTATTGATTTTGAGAAACTATCAGAAGGTTACAAAAGTACCTTGATATGGCTTTGTGATTTACTCTCACGACTTATAGAAAATGATAAAGAGATTGAAGAGTTAAGAAAATTTAAAGCCATTGTCCTGATAGATGAGGTAGATTTATATCTACATCCAAAATGGAAATATAATTTTGTCTATAATCTTAGAAAAATTTTTCCAAAAATTCAATTTATAATGATTACACATAGTACAGCTACTGTTCTTGGGGCAACTGAAGATGCCACATTCTATAAAATCTACAAAGAGAATGGTGAAACAAAAATATCTCAACCGATTGAGAGCATTAAAAATTTAATGGCAAATGCACTTAACACCTCTCCTCTATTTGATATGACCACAGCACGAGCTAGAAATAGCAATGATGACTTTGATACTAGCGATGACTATATTTATACTAAAATACATGAGAAAATAGCCCAAAGAGTTAAAGGTAAAAAAGCGATTGTTAGTGAAGATATAGAGAGAATGATAGATGAGGAGCTAGATAATTTTTTAAAAGAGAATGATTTATGATTAGAGTCCATAAGAATTTAGATGATGTTCCTCAATCGCTTAATCAAAGAAAAACAGAGATGAAAAGAAATGAATCTATTTTAAGTACTAAATACATTAAAAGTAATAGATACAAGCAGAGTGATGTTAAAAAGAAATTACAAGATATATCTAATGGTAAATGTGTCTTTTGTGAACAATATATAGAAAAATGTGAAAATGGAAAAATGAAAGAGTGTAGCAGTACAGTAGAACACTACAGACCAAAAAGCAAATACTATTGGTTAGCATACTCTTGGGATAATTTACTATGGTGTTGTAATAGATGTAATAAGAATAAAGATGATAAATTTAAGACTTTAAACGAACCTATAATTTATAATGATGATTTTAAAGAAAATATACATTCTCATACAAAACAATATAATGAACTAGAACAACCATTTATGATTAATCCTGAATTAGAAAGTGTTATAAATAAATTAACTTTTCATAATGGTAAAATTGATTCTGATGATGAAAGAGTTCAATATACCATTGAAACTTGTGAACTAGACAGAGAGGCACTAAATGAGAAGAGAAAAGCCATTATTGATGATTTTATTAAAAAAATAAATGCAAAAGTAGCCATGAGAGAAGATTATAGTGATATTTTAAAAACTCTATTAATAGCCATAAAAGCAAAAGAACAAGAGTTTATAGCCCTTAGATATTGGATTTTACAAAATAGGGCTAACATTTTGGAATTAAACTAAATGAAAAAACAACCCACAAGAGAAAAACTTCTAGACATAACCTTTGAAGAGGTCTACATCCACGGCTATCACGCTACATCAGTAGATGCCATTTTAAAAAAAGCCAAAGTGCCTAAAGGGTCGATGTATCATCACTTTAAAGGGAAAAAAGAGTTGGTTCTTGCCATGGTTAAAGAGCGACTTTTTCCTAAGATGGATATGTTTTTTAACTATGAGGTCAAAGAGAATAGCACCGTAGCCGATAGCATTCGCTTTACCTTTTTAACGGTTAGCCGAAATAAAATGCTCATTACTTATGGTTGCCCACTCTATCGGCTCATGGTTGAACTCTCAGCTACCGACAAAGAGTTTGATGCCCTACTTAGTGCCAAAGCAACCCAAATGAAAGAGGGGTTAGCCTCTCTTTTAGAGCAAGGTAAAAGCAGAGGTGAGTTTAACCAACAACTCAACAGCGACACCTTCGCCTCTTTTATGCTCAATGCCACATGGTGCATTTTGTCACTCTCCCCTACGCTTTGCTCTTCTCAATCTTTTTTGAAACAGACGCAGTATATTTTGGATGGGCTAAAGCGTTATAAACTCAACAAAAGCTTATCCATCTTTTAGCCTTTGATACAATTAGTTTAGTTAATTGTATCATATTTTGAGGCATTTAAAAGTATTAAACGTCTCATTTAGAATAATCCCATTTGAACTAACGGTTTCCCATAAACTATATCTATAAATTTATCTTTAGAAGATAAAGCCTCTTCAATAAGCTCACAATGAACTAATGAAACTAATATAGCACAAGAACGAGCTTGGCAATTAATAGATTTTTTAGGATTAAATTCAATATCACTAAAGGCATTAAACTTAATTAACTCTTCTACAATATCAGGATAATTGTTATAAAGCGTGGAGATATATAACCAATCATAAAAAGCTGTTTTTGCTTCATTTTCCCAAAAAATTCCTTCAAATTCAAAACCTATAATTTGACCTGATGTTTTTAATCGGCTATCTTTCTTAGCCTCTATACTCTCTTTTTCATAAATG
>CAMZNQ010000094.1 GCA_947313765.1 uncultured Sulfurovum sp. | reverse complement strand
TCGTCAGGTCTATGATAGAGATATTCTCTTTAAAAATTGGATGGAAAATCAAAAAATACGACCTATTCTAAAACAGATGTTAGATGATGATGTAGCTCTTACACTTGCACACCATAACTCTATTATGACAAAGATACCCTATAGTAGTACCCCGACAGCTTGGCATCAAGATAGACGGTATTGGTCTTATGATGGAGATAATTTAGTTAGTGTTTGGTTGGCTTTAGGGGAGGAGAACTCACAAAATGGTGTTTTGGAGTTTATTCCAAAGAGTCATACTATGAATTTTTCCAAAGAGCAGTTTGGAGATAAGGAGTATTTTGAGAAGCAACATCCTAAAAATATGTTACTTATAGAAACAAAGAAGAGTTATGACTTAAAAATGGGAGATGTAGTTATTTTCCACTCAAAACTACTACATCGTGCCAATAGAAATAGAACAGATACTCCTAAGCTATCATTTGTATATACGGTTAAGGGAGAATCAGTTAATGTCATCCAAAATAGCCGTTCTTCACAATATTCTGAAATTCTTTTAGATTAGACTTGACAACTTAAGATAATATAAGCTATAAATCGAATGTTTTAGATTATTATTTAGATAATCTATAAAGATAATTGATGTACAATATCAGCATTAATTAAAAAAATAAAATTAAAGGATACGAAATATGGCAACATACGTAGAACTAACACAAGACAATTTTGAATCAACAATCGCAGAGGGTGTAACAATGGTAGACTTTTGGGCTCCATGGTGTGGACCTTGTAGAATGATTGCTCCAGTAATAGATGAGTTAGCAAATGACTTTGATGGAAAAGCAACAATAGCAAAAGTAAACACAGATGAGCAACAAGAGATTTCAGTTAAATATGGAATTCGCTCAATCCCTGCAATTCTTTTCTTCAAAGATGGTGAATTAGTTGACCAAATGGTAGGTGCAGCTTCTAAAGATGCATTTGCTGAAAAAATTAACGCACAATTAGCATAAATTTTATTATTCCCAAGTCTAGACTTGGGAGTAGAGATAGTACCTTGAACTTTTTTAAATTGCCTAAAAGCAACCCTACACTTTCCAAATCTTTATTAAAATCATACTCTCTATTGTTTTCATAAAAATTTACATATTAGGATATAACTATGTTAGATTGTGCAATTATTGGTGGAGGACCTGCTGGTCTTACAGCAGGACTATATACAACTCGTGGTGGATTAAAAAATGTAACTATGTTTGAGATGGGTCTTCCTGGTGGACAGATTACGGGAAGTTCAGAGATAGAGAACTATCCTGGATTTTTTGACTATACAAAAACAGGTATGGATTTCATGGACAGTTGGCAAGAGCAATGTTTCTCTTTTGGTCTAAAGCATGAGATGAAAAGAGTTGAGCATATATCGAAAACAGGAGAGCATTTTACCATTACCGTTGAGGGTGGAGAGAGCTATGAGGCATTAACTGTTATTGTTGCAACAGGTTCAACACCAAAAAGAGCAGGATTTAAAGGTGAAGATGAGTTTTTTGGAAAAGGTGTTAGCACATGTGCTACTTGTGATGGCTTTTTCTATAAAGATAAACCTGTAACTGTTCTTGGTGGTGGAGATACAGCCTTAGAAGAGGCTTTTTACCTCTCAAATATCTGTTCAGATGTATATGTTGTTCATAGAAGAGATGAGTTTAGAACAGCTCCACCAACGCTAGATAGAGTAAAAAGAAAAGATAATATTCATCTAATTACAGACTCTGTTATTGAAGAGGCTTATGGTGGAGTGATGGGACTTGAGGGTGTAAAGATTAAAAATCTTAAAAGTGATGAGGTTACAGAGATGCCAAATAGTGGTCTATTTGTTTTTGTAGGTCATAATGTAAATAACTCTGTTTTAAAAGATAAAAATGGAAAATTTATCTGTGCTGTAAATGATTGGGGGCAAGTTATTGTAGACCTTAACATGAGAACAGATGTAGAGGGGCTATTTGTAGCTGGAGATATTAGGATTCAAGCACCAAAGCAGGTTGTATCTGCTGCAGGAGATGGAGCTGTTGCTGGATTGCAAGTCATATCATATATCCAAGAGTTGTGCTAAATCACTACCTTATTAAAAATTATGTATAATCCCAAAAAAATAATGCATGAGGATATAAAAAATGGTAAAAGTAGGAATAGTAGGTAGTACAGGAAGAATGGGTGAACATCTCATTAATAATGTATTAGAGACAGAGGGCTTAGAGTTAAGTGTATTGCATGTTTTTGATGAGTTAAAAGTAGCTGTTCCTGAGAGTGTATTGATTACTAATAATATGGCAACTGTACTAGAAAATGCAGATGTAATTATTGATTTTTCAGCTCCTGTTGCAACTCAAGATTTATTGGAAAATGCACTAAAAAATCCTACTTCATTAGTTATTGCAACAACTGGTTTTACAGAACATCAACAAAATCTTCTAATTGAAGCATCTAAAGAGATGCCTATTTTATACTCTTCAAATATGTCAGCAGGAATTGCTCTTCTAAAGAAATTGGTAGAGCAAGTATCAGGTACTCTAAAAGATTTTGACATAGAGATTGTTGAACAGCATCACAGATATAAAGTAGACTCTCCATCAGGAACAGCACTTACTCTTGGAGAGTTTGCAGCAAAAGGTCGTGGATTAGACTTGGATGCTGTTCGTATCTCTGGTCGAGATGGTCAGATTGGAGCAAGAACTAAAGATGAGATAGCTATTATGGCACTTCGTGGTGGAGATATTGTTGGTAGACATACTGTTGGATTCTATAATGATGGTGAGTTTTTAGAGCTAAACCATACAGCAACAAGTAGAGAGACGTTCTCAAAAGGTGCAATAAGAGGTGCTAAATGGTTGGTTAGTCAAGAGAGTGGACTCTACTCGATTAATGACTGTTTAGGTATATAGTATGTGTGCTATAGTTGGGGTATTTGGTACAAAAGATGCATCAAAGATAGCCTATTATGCTCTTTTTTCAATGCAACATAGAGGTCAAGAGTCTACAGGAATCTCTTCGGCTGATAGAGCTAAGATTCACTTAATAAAGAGAAGAGGCTTGGTTACAGATGTATTTCATGAGGGAAGATTAAAACTTCTTGAAGGCTCTTGTGCTATTGGACACAATCGCTACTCTACAGCAGGAAAAGATTCTGTACTAGATGCCCAACCTGTTTTTGCTAAATATAAATTGGGAGAGATTTCAGTAGCTCATAACGGAAACTTAACAAATAAGTATGAAGTTCGTAATGATTTAATTGAAAAAGGTGCAATATTTCAAACAGATATGGATACAGAAAATATTGTTCATCTTATTGCAAAGAGTCAAAAAAACAAACTTAAAGCTCGTATTAAAGATATGTTAAAAAAAATTGAGGGTGCTTACTGTTTAGCAATTCAGAGTCGTAGTAAGATGTTTGTTATTCGTGACCGTTTTGGAATCCGTCCATTGAGTCTAGGGAGACTTAAAGATGGTGGTTGGATAGTAGCCTCTGAAACTTGTGCTTTTGACTTAGTCGGTGCAGAGTTTATCCGTGATATTAAAGCAGGAGAGATGCTTATTTTTGAAGAGGGAAAAGAGCCAAAATCAGAGATGATTTTTGAATCAGACCCTCATCCATGTGCTTTTGAATATATCTACTTTGCAAGACCTGATTCTATTATTGATGGCAAAACTGTCTACAATATGCGTTTAAAAATGGGAAAAGCGTTAGCAAAAGAGACTCCTGCTGATATTGATTTGGTTCTTCCTGTTCCAGATTCTGGTGTGGCTGCTGCCAAAGGGTATGCTGATGGTATGGGTGTTCCATTTGAGATGGGAATTGTTAGAAATCACTATGTTGGACGTACCTTTATTGAACCAACACAAGAGATAAGAGATTTAAAAGTAAAGCTAAAATTATCTCCAATTAAAGATATGATAAAGGGTAAAAAAGTAGCAATTGTAGATGACTCTTTAGTTAGAGGAACAACTTCTAAACAGATTGTAAAACTTCTAAAAGAGGCAGGAGCAAAAGAGGTTCATATGCGTATTGCATCACCTGAAATTAAATTTCCATGTAGATATGGAATAGATACAGCAACTACCACAGAGCTTATATCTTCATCTAAAACTCCTGAAGAGATAGCTAAATATATTGGTGCTGACTCATTAGGCTTTTTATCAATTAAAGGGTTAACTGACTCTTTGGGAGATGACAGAAAATACTCTTTAGTAAGTTTTGATGGTAACTATTTTGCAGGTGGAAATGCAGATAGCCCATCCTGTAGCACTTTAAATTAGTGAACTTTTAAAAGTTCACTATTCCAGTTAAGATTTTTAATAGATTCAGATTCTTGCCTAAATTATTAGTATTCTATAGATGCTTATACACGTCTTCTAAACAAAAGCGTTATATAATGGTAAATTATGAAGATTTTATTACTTGAAGATGATGCACTACTCTCTAAAATTTTAACAAAACATTTAGAAAAAAGCTATAACATAACCCCTGTCTATGACGGAGATTCTGCTATGGATATATTAGAAGATAAGAAGTTTGATTTACTTATTTTAGATTCAAATGTTCCTGGAATATCAGGATTAAAACTGATAAAAGAGTTACGTTCATATAACGATACTACCCCTATTATTATGATAACTGCTTATCAAGATACTATTCATCTAAAGAGTGCATTTAGATATGGTTGTAATGATTACATAAAAAAACCATTTGAACTTGATGAACTAGATATGAGAATTGAAAATATTAGCCGTACTTTCAATATTGAGCAAAATAGACTTATTACCATTTCAAAAGATACTCTATTTGATGCTTTAAATAATCAAATTATTAAAAATAGTAGTATATTCTCAATTGCAAAAAAAGAGAGCGAATTTTTAAACTATTTGGTAAAAAATCGTAATCGTACAGTATCAAAAGAGGAGCTTATCCAAAATTTATGGTCATTTGAAAATATCCCTTCTGATGCAACACTTCGTGTGTATATTAGAAATTTACGTGCATTAATAGGAAAAGAGTATATTCAAACAATTAGAGGAATGGGTTACCGTCTTGTATCATAATGAACGTCGTGCTTTAATCTCATTTCTATTTATCTACATAAGCTCTTCAGTCATAATGGTTGGAACAATTGGCTTTCTCTATTACAAAGAGAAAATTGCTACAATTGATAGATATTGTGGTGTTAGTATGGAAAATATGGCAATGCAGATAAAGATGGATATCTTAAACCATAAAGAACTAAACTCTCTATTTGATGATGTTGAGCGTTTACGGATTGGGCTTTTTGATGAAAAGGGAAATGCCATTGTTTCCAATTTAACTACAAAAAAGATTAATTTTAAGCAGACAAATTATAGCAATATGACATCTGCCTTTTTTGTTAGCCATTTCATTAAACCAAGAGATAAAATCAAATATGTTGTAATAGAGGACTCTAAAGTATCAAACCAGATGGTTAAACTAAAATCATTTATCTGGACAATGTTTTTTATCGCCTCTATTTTTATTGGATTTGTTGGATACCTTCTTAGTCGCCTATTATTAAAACCTGTCAAAGAGAACTTTAAGATATTAAATAACTTCATTAAAGATTCAGCACATGAACTAAATACCCCTGTAACAGCACTGATGATGTCGGCAAATTATCTAAAAACATCCTATGATAAAGAGATGGTAGAGCATATGCTTATGAGTTCTAAAATGATTTCTGAAGTATATAACTCAATCTCATATCTTGCGTTTCATGATTTAGATGTTGAAGATAGAGAGGAGTTTGATTTATCTAAAGTTATTCAAGAGTCTGCAACATACTTTAAAGAGATAGCACAAAATAAAAATATCTACATATATACAGATATTGATAGTTATATTGTTAATATGGATAAGAACAGTATAAAAAAACTGATTAATAATTTAATTACAAATGCTATTAAATACTCCTATCCAAACAAAACTATTCACATATCTCTAAAAGAGAATATCTTTAAAATTAGAGATGATGGTGTGGGAATAACTAAAAAGAATAAAAAGAGAATTTTTCAAAGATATAAAAGGGTCAACAGTAAAAATGGTGGTGGATTTGGAATAGGATTGGATATTGTAAGGGGTATTTGTAAATCAAATAATATAAAAATTCTATTAGATTCAGAGATAAAAAAAGGTTCAACCTTTACATTAATCTTTCCACAAGAGAAAAAATCTCTTGTAAAAAGTAAAAAATAGTAAATTCTATCTTTTTGAGAACTGTGGACTTCTTCTCGCTTTTTTCTTACCTGGTTTTTTACGCTCAACAACTCTTGAATCACGAGTAAGTAGACCCATTGGTTTAAGAATAGTTCTAAAAGACTCTTCGTAAGCTACAAGTGCTTTTGTAATACCATGTTTAACAGCATCAGCTTGAGCAGAATAACCACCACCAAGTGTAGATGCTTTAATGTTCACAGATTCAAGTTGTTTAGTAGCCTCTAATGGAAGTCTAACTTTCATCTTAAGTGTCTCATGTCCACCTAACCACTCATCTAATGTTTTACCATTAATAGTCATTTCGCCGTTACCTGGAGTCAACCAAACTTTAGCAATCGCTGCTTTTCTTTTCCCTGTTGCATAGATAGTTGCCATTATTATGCTCCTTTATTTATTTGTGCTGTATGAGGATGTTCAGAACCTACATATACTTTTAATTTTTTTATCATCGCTCTACCAAGAGTTGTCTTAGGAAGCATACCTCTTACAGCCAATCTGTAAAGTTTTTCAGTATTATCTTCTAACATCTCATCAAGTTTTTTACTTTTAGTTGAACCAAAGTAACCTGAGTGAGTAAAGTACTCTTTAGTTTGAAGCTTGTTACCTGTAAATTTAGCTTTTTCAGCATTAATAATTACAACGTAATCTCCACAATCAACATTTGGAGTAAATGATGGTTTATGTTTACCTCTCAAAAAAGTTGCTACGTCTGTTAAGATACGACCAAATGTTTTTCCCTCTGCGTCAATAAGAATCCAATCTCTTTGAACTTCATGAGGCTTCATTACAGATGTTAATTTCATGTAATATCCTTAAATAAAATAAGCTCTATAACAACTGCTATGAACTTTTGTGGGCGAAGTATATCAGCTTAAACTTAAAATTTATTTAAATTAAGTTAAATTTAAGGTTAAGAGTTGAATAAAATTATTTTCTCCTCTATTTCTAACTCAATTTTATCTAATTTTTGAACAAAAGATTTATCTGTTTTCCCTTTTTCTACCACAACAAGTAATGAATCACAATATTTAATGAGTAAATTCATCACAGGATAACGTCCAATAGGAGCAAAATCAATTAATATATAATCATATTTATCTCTTAAAATATTAATCAGAGAATCTATTTTCTCATTAAAAAGTAATCGTGAACCATTGGATAGAATTGGACCAGAAAGAAGAAAGTCAATATTAGGATAACCGCTTTTTTCTTTAATAATATAACTATCTATATCTATTTTACTACAATCATGCTTACTAGTTAAAATATTAGTTAATCCACTATAATTAGAAGATAATAATTTACTAAATGTTGCATGGTAGATATCAAAGTCAACAATTAAAACCTTTTTATTAATACTTGCTAAGGTAATTCCCAATTCAATTAATGTGTCTTTCTTATTTTCAATATATTCATTAGAGGTTAAGCCAATAACTTTAGAAGATAGAAAAGATTTTTCAAAAATAGAAATTAAGCGCCAAAGATTTTTTTGAAGATTATTCTCTTGATATACTATTAATTCATAATCATTTAAAATTAAATCTGACTCCTCTTCAATTGTTTGATTTAAATAACGTTTAATTGAAATATAAAGAATAGAAAAGAATAAGGCAATAATTAAACCAGATAAATAGAGAAAATTTTTTTTAGGTTTAATAGGACTTTCTGGTATTGTTGGAATATCTATAATGTCAATACTTACAATATTAGAAGCTTTTGAAATCATAGCTTCACTTTTTTTCTTTAAAAGGGTTTTATAATTTTCTTCATTTAATTTAAATTCTCTTTTTAATGTATCTAATTCCATTGACTTTTGAGGCAAAGTATCTATCGAGTTTTTATCAGAAACAAGTAATTTAGAAATTGAATCATATTTATCTTTTGTAGATTTAATAAGATCATTAATGATTTGAAGAACCTCTTGCTTCAAAAAAGAGACCTTCTTACTATAC
Source organism: uncultured Sulfurovum sp. (assembly GCA_947313765.1). GTDB lineage: Bacteria > Campylobacterota > Campylobacteria > Campylobacterales > Sulfurovaceae > UBA1140. Next base: position 4,122 of record CAMZNQ010000094.1, on the reverse strand, counting down.
AAATTAATATTATTTAAAAGATAATTTTCTAAGGCATTTTTTTGTTGTATGATTTTTTCTTTTAGCTCTTGTACATCTGGATAGTTATCCGTATAATCTGCTCTTAATGCTCTCAATAACTCTTCACTCTCTTGTAATTTATTTAAATATTGAATATACTCTGAATTATCAAGTACCAAAAGCTTCTTATTCTCTCTTTGCTTATATAACCGTTCCAATAAAATTTTCTTATTAATAAGCTTCATTAACAATTGATTTAATGCTTCTGTTCTAAGCTTACTATTTTCCAATAAAACTGTAGAATAAATACCACTATTTATACGTCGTTTTGTTGTTTTCAAATCATTTAATTGTAATGATAACTCTGATAACTTTCTCTTCTTTTCCAATACATTAACAAAAAGCTTATCTTCTGACCCTATCATAGATAAATCACTATAAGTAGATTTATAGTTTTTTAACTTATTGCCTAAAGTTAATAAAATCTCTTCTACCTCTTTAATTGTTTTATTATAAAAAATAATATTCTTATTATCTTTTTCTTGTCTTTTTTCTAAAATACTCTTCTTATAAGTTAAAATTAATCTATTTAAAAATATTTTAATACGTGGAGCTACTGTATCTTCATAACTAATCTTAAGTAGTTTATTTGCATCCTTTGATATTGAGAGATTTCCAATTATATTTTGTATTATTTCTGACTTATTATTATTTATCTTAATAATATATTGGTTGTTTTTATTTAAAATGCCTTTTTTAGATATTTTTAATTTATTATTTTTTATAGTTATAAACTTATCATAATGGTATAGTCGCTTTTCTCCTTTAAAAAAAATGTAAAAAGAGTTATTATTAAATGATTTAAATTCAAATTGAAATTTTTCATTCTCTTTAAATTTATTTTTCCATTTCAATGAGAATGGTAAATTTTCAATAAATATCTCCTCATCTCTCCATCTATCTTTAAGAAATATTTTTTGAACAAAATCAACTTCATCTAAAACTTCAGAGATAATACGATAGGACTTTAAAAGAGTTATTTCATAATCTAATTTACTCTCCATATCTACTGTTTGAACCACACTATTAGGAAAAAGCATTTTTATACTTGAAGTATCATCATTTCCAATACTAATTAATATATTGGAAGCATATATAGGAGTTTGCTTTTTAATATAAATCGTTGTAAACAAGAGTGTAAAAAATACTATCAGTAAAATACCCTTTTTATAATAAAAAAAATTCTTAAATAATCTTAAAATATTAATATTTTCATTTTTCATTTTTAAACCTTCTATATTTAATCATAATTTGAAATTATAACTTTTTTATTTTACATATAACTTTTATTTATTTAAAACAAATTTATTAATATTTATACTTAAGCATAATAAAGATAAAATATACTTAGAATAAAGTAGATTAGATGCAAAATCAAACTATAGATATCAATCTTACAAATAGAGACGATAGAGATACTACTATTCATTAAGCTTATTCTCAAAAAAATAAAGAGATAAGTAATCTATTTATTGAATATGGTTCTAATCAAAATATTTACAATGTTTACAACAAAAAACCAAAAGATTATCTCTACATTATATATTTTTTAGTATAATGACAATTATGAACAAATTAAAACTTATTATACTCTCTACTATCTTACTCTTTGGTAAAACACCTTATGATGAAATTTCAAATATAAGAGATATAGAGATAAAAAAACTATGGACTATTTCTAAAGACTCTTTTGACTACTCTCTTTCAACACTTAAAGATTCTCCTATTGAACTCTATTTTATTTCTTCCGATAGTTATAATATTTTAAAATATGCTTTTTTTAAAAAAAATTATATATTGGTAGATGAACTTTTAGAAATTTATCTTCAAACAATTAGAAATATAAAGATTCAAAAAAATTATAATATTTATGAACTCGAAGAAGGTAAAGAAAAAACAACCATTAATCTTTCATCTCCTATCTCTATATGGACAAATCAAGAAGGAGATGAAGAGCTTATCTCATCTGCACAATTTCTTTTTGTAGTATCTTTTGCCTTTAATCAAATATCATCATTAACAAAAAAAGAACAGACTCTTACTATGAAAAAATTTATTAAACTTTTTAATCCAATCCTTTCTAGTCATTATGAAAGATGGATATTGGGTATAAAAAATGATAAAAATCAAATTTTTGGCTCTTTTTCACGTAGAGGTTGGGGATGTAAAGATAAGAATGAAAACTATATCTATGCAAGAACTCTTCCTCTCTTGATTTCAGAAATTACCCAACATAAATATTATAATACTTCCTACTGTAATGTTATTGATGACCCCATACTATTAATTATATCAGGATTAGGTTACTATCTACATGGAAATCTTATAGATGAAAATCTATATAATATACCTAAAAAAAAGATATTAGCAAAAAAATATTTAATAAATATCTCTAATATTACTAAAGCCTTTAAACATAAAACGATTAAAATCAATCAAAAGTCTATTAATATTTTAACATTTCAAGAGGGAGCATGGGCGAAACATCCTGATTTTCAATATAGTGAATATCTAGGAGCAACTTTTCCTACAGAAAAAGATATAAAAGGAGATAAAAATATTGGTATAGATATACCACATAGTTCACGAGTTATCTATCTACTAGAGATGCTTTACAACACAAAAAAAAGCTTAAATAGTTTTCCAACTAAACAAGATATGATTGAATATAGTGACAACTTCTATTATAGAGTATTTAATCAAGATTTTAATAAACCACGTTTTAAAAACTATCTCAATGGTTCGAATGGTTGGTTTAGAGTGAACTATGATAAAAGAGAAGGTTATGGATACTCTCCCTTTATGGCTGGTACAGTGGGTGCATTATTGGGTGGATACCCAAGACTATCAGTTTATAATTCTAATATTAGTAAAATTTTTATTGCTCTCTTTCAAAAATTTAGAGATAAAAAATATCAAAAATTCATACATGAAAATTATGGAAAAGCCATTTGGGTAAATAGAGAAAAAAAAGCTATTTATAATTTTTATCAACTTCCACTAGATAAAAGGTCTGCCCTATTTTTAATCAATTTTTATTCATCTCTTATATAATATTTTATTTTGTTCTTTTTTATTTTAAAATACTATAATGTTATTGTTGATTATAGATGTCAACAATATTAAAAAAAAGGAAATTTTATGAAACTAAAAAAAGTATTCATATTGCTTACAATGCTCCTAACTTTTGGACATGCAGATTCTACTATGCCTATATTAGGTCAAGCTGACACCTCTCACTACTCTGAACAAGTGACACTCAATAGTAGTGAGACTCGTGCATTTATTACAAACTACTCTAGTGGATTTGTGGTATTTGATATTACAAATCCTAATAATCCTATTGAAGTTGGTGCATATACTGACACAAATGGTGGTCGTGTTTTTGATATTGCCCTAGATAATAATATTGCCTATATAGCACTTGACCAAGATGGTGTGGTGATATTAGATATCTCTGATATCAATAACATTATAGAGATAGGTAGATATGACACAGTAGAAGGTCGTGTAAAAGATGTTACTCTATCAAAAGATAAAACAAAACTATTTGTAGCTGATTATTTTAATGGTATGGTTGTTTTAAATATTACAAATCCTGCTAATCCTATAAAAATAGGAGGCTATCTTACTGACTATGCTAATGGTGGTAAAGTTTGGAAAGTAACACTCTCATCAGATGAGACAAAAGCCTATTTGGCAAACCACTATAGAGGATTATTAATATTAGACATCTCAAATCTAAACTCAATTCAAAAAATTGGAGAGTTAGATACAGAGGGAATCTCTTTAGATGTAGAGATTTCATCTGATGAGAGTAAAGCTTATATTGCTGACCATAGCAATGGAATGGTCATTGCCAATATTAGTAATCCTAATAATCCTATAATGCTTTCTACTTTTCCATCCAATAATGCATCTTGGAGATTAGAAATTTCAAATGATGGTACAAAAGCTTTTATTGCAGATAGAGAAAATGGTTTAGTTACTGTAGATGTTACAGATGCGAATAATCCAACATTTATTGCCAAACAATCAACAGGTGTCTATACATTTGGCGTA
>CAMZNQ010000093.1 GCA_947313765.1 uncultured Sulfurovum sp. | reverse complement strand
CATATGTTGGTTAGGCATTTTAAGATTGAAGTAGTCAATCATACCTTTAACATATGCTTCTTTGTATTTATGCTCTGGGTTTTTAATAAAGTTAGCTACCCATTTGGCACTATCTTCACCGTGTCTTTCAAGCACACCTGTAAGGTCTGGTCCTGAACTAACTTTACCTACAACGTGACATCCACCACATCCACCTTCAGCAAAGGCTTTTTCACCTCTTTGAACAGCAGTTGACTGTTTGGTTGCAATAAGTCGTACCAAAGCATCTTTAGCTCTGATTCCTACATCAGCAGTTTTAACCATATATTGCCAAATCATATTTTCAAATAGAATCGCTTTTTTTTTTTTTTTTTCTTTTACAGCTTCATCAGATTTAGCTTTTTGCTCTTTGATTTTTCCATACTGGTCAAGTGCATCAGTTACAAGGTTTTTAACTACCTCATGCTTCTCATAATGGTTCTCTTTTAAGAACTTAACAACCGATTGAATAACTGCATCTGTAGCTGTATTTACGGCAACAGTTTTATCATATTCAGCTTTTAGCTCCTCTGGAGTCATTGTTTTCATTTTAAGTTTTTGAGCAGATACATATTTTTTATCAGGGTCTTTAACCATAAGATAACCCATCATCTCTAAGTGAAGTGCTGAACAGAATTCTGTACAGTAGTAAGGAAATACACCCTCAATATCTGCTTTAAATTTAATCTCTGTAGTCTCTCCTGGTTCGAGTGATGCATGAACATCATAATGGTCAACAGTAAATCCATGAGTCTCATCTTCTGCTCTCTCTAAGTTTGTGAGATAGAATGTAACCTCATCTCCTTTATTTACCGTTACTCTTTCAGGGTTAATGTGTGAACGAACCATTGTAGCATAGATAGTTACTTTGTTTCCATCACGAACAACTTTCTCTTGACCTGCAAGTGTTTTACCAATATGAGGTTTACCTGTTTTAGTATTTGTCCCCATTGGGTATCGTACTTCAGGGTGTAATTTTTCAACACGAATAGCTACAGCTTGATGTGGCTCTCCTAATGGAATTGGCATATCATAAAGCAAGTCCATACTTTTACCAGAAATATCAATTAATTGATGATTTTGTGGGTGTAGTGGTCCAACATTTTGGAATCTATCAATCGCCAATTTGTTTAAAGAGATAATATACTTACCTTGTGGGTTAGCAGATTTTCCTTCCATTCCACAAAGGTGTCCTACATTGTAGTGAACATTCTCTTTATCAAGAACTTTTAAATCTTTGTAGTTCCATTTTACAATTTGACTATCAACATAGAGTGAAGTATAAATCTCACCATCTACATTTGAATACTGATTATGCAATGGTCCAAGACCCAACTCTACTTGACCATGAAGTGCTTTTTTCATATCTAAAATAGGAATACCATAAGGGTCTTTCCCTGCATACTTCTTATCGGCAATAAGCTTTTTAATTTTACTCCATTTATAGACAGAAGCATGAGTATCTAGCTTACCACAAACAGTAATATACTCGCCATCAGGAGAGACATCAACACCATGTGGAGATTTTGGTTCAGGAACTAAAAATAGACAATCATTTTTAATAGCAACATCTATAGGAACAATTCGCATACCATTAACAACTTTTACATTTTTATCATCTTTAGCCAATTCTGCTAACTTTTTCCAGTTATAGACATGTAAGAAGTCTGTATCATTTCTACTCATACCAGCTTCGTTTGGTGGCATTCCTACTTCAATCCCACCTGTGTACATCTCTGTGTTAAATGAGTTTGTAAAACCCCAACCATCACTAGCATTTTTACCTGAATCAGATAAATCCTGCATATATGGAGGAAGTTCAAGAGTGAATGACTCTTTCTCTAAAATACGACCTTTTTTATTATCAAATTTCCATAAAGTAACCCCACCACGATAGGTCTCTTTGTACTCTTCGATTGGATGGTAGTTATTATCAAATGGAGCTGCATATTGACATGCTTCTATGATATAATCAGAATTTTGAGTAAAGAATGCACCACCATGAGCTGATTTAAACACAGGGTTTACTACAATCTGCTTTGTCTCAAAGTCTACTAGGTCAATCACAGCCAATCTTGGATTGGCTTTATCGTTGATAATCAACCATTTACCATCATATTTACCATCTTTTTCAGATAGTGCTGGGTGGTGTGTATCTCCCCAATTTATCTCTCTCCCTCGTACATTACCTTGTCTAAGAACTTTTTTAGAGTCCTCATCAAATCCATACCCTTGCCAAGGCTCTGGAGTAAATACAGCAATATATTTTAAAATTTTCATAGATGGTACACCGTAAACTAAAATTTGTCCACTCTGTCCACCTGAACTAAATACCATAAATTCGTCTCTTCCACCTGTAGGTAGATAAGTCTTTGCTGCACGAATTACATCATTTTCCGTTAAACCTCTCTTCTTCATAATCTTTTCAAGTTCACCACCATCTGCTGTTGCTACCGAAACTGCTAGTGTTGTACCTAAAAGAAGTGAAGAGAGTCTGCTAAATGCTCTAATCATTTTGTTCTCCTATATTTTTTTGAGATTGCATAAAGAGACAATGCTCAATAGTCATATAATAGTGGATTTATTGTGATAATAGTTTGACTTATATCAAATTATCCAAATCAGTTTGCAAGTTTTTAAGCTTTTTTCGTAATCGCATTAACCCTTATTTATATAAATCAATATCTTTTTCTTGAACTCAATATTTTAATATTAAATTAAAATAATTATATTTTCAACTTATCTTGATTAAAATCAATTTTATATTAAAAAAATAGGATAATATTTATCTTATTTAAAAAAGGAGCCTTAAATGCGTCTATTTCTAAGCCTATTCATCGTTCTTAGTATTAACTTACTAGCCAACAATGTCAACACCTGTCAAAGTTGTCATCCTACTATTTACAATGAGTTTCAAAAATCTTTTCATAAAAAGTCAACGATAAAAGAAGATGAAGTTCACAAAGCCGTTTGGGATAAGCACCCTGCTAAAGCAAAAGGCAACTATAAATGTGCAAAATGTCATAGTCCAAATGATGTAAAAGAGCAAGTACATCAAGGGGTTACATGTATCTCTTGCCATACCATTACCAATGTAGAGGAACATGCACAATCCAATAAAAATATTTATGAAACTAAAGATAAAACACTCTACTCTGCTCAAAAAGGAATGGAAGATAAAAAAGTAGTTTATCAAGAAAAAAGTTCATGGTTTGGAATGAGAAAAGAGACAATAGGTTCACCTTATCATGATATTGACTATAGAAATAAAGACTTCTATACAGGTAAAATATGTATGGGTTGTCACTCACACAAACAAAATAAAAACGGCTTTAATGTTTGTCAAACAGATATGAAAGGTGCAGAAGATAAAGAGAGCAACTGTATCTCTTGTCATATGCCACAAATAGAAGGAACAGCAACCACCATTAGAGAGAGTAAAACTCACGCTTTTCATGGTTTTGCAGGGGTTAGAAATGCACCAGAATTGTTAGCTAAATATATTGATATAGGCTATGAAAAAAAAGAGAGTGGATTTAATATAACTGTTGAAAATAAAGCACCACATAATCTTTTAACCCATCCATTAAGAGTAGTTCAACTTAGAACTGTTTTAAAAAGAGATGGAAAATTAGAAACATTAAAAACAGATACATTTGTTAAAGTTATTGGAACAGAAGGAAAACCATCTATGCCGTGGTTAGCAACTGAAATTATCAAAGACAACATGATTAAAGCCAATGAGAAACGAGTGGTAAACTTTAACAAAAAACTACAAAGTGGCGATGAGATAACAACTACATTGGGCTTTTTCATTGTTAATCCAAAAGTAGTAAAAAAGTTAGGACTTGAAAACAACAAAGAACTTAGTGCTTTTACTGTTTTAAAAACTAAATACTTTAAACTAAAATAGTTGATATACTCATAGACAAACAAGTTAAAATTTATCTAATTCTAAAAAGAATGATACTACTCTTCCAAATTAAATTAAAGTAGGTGAAAAATGATAATTAGAAAAATATTTAAATTTGAAAATGCACATATAGTACGAGGTTGTTCTACACAAAGATGTAGTGAAAACATACATGGACACTCATATAAGGTAGAGGTATTGCTAGAGTCTAACTATCTTGATGATGGTCAGATGATATATGATTTTGGATTGATGAAGAGGAGTATTAAGGAGCTTATTGAAGCATTTGACCACTCCATCACACTTTGGTCTGGAGATGATAAGGGGTATATTGAAGATATGAAGAGACATTCATCTCGTTGGGTAGAGTTACCTGTCTCTCCCTCTGCAGAGCAGTTTTCTAGGGTAATATATCTTATGGTTGAACGTATTTTAGACTCTACAGGCATGGTAAATGGAGAGCGTAATGTTAAAGTTAATAGCATTATTGTACATGAGACAGATACAGGTTATGCACAGAGTTTCAAAGAAGATGCATATAGTAAACTTATGGGAATTATAAATTTAAATAATATAGTTTTCTCTAAACAGATTCAAGTTGAATGGAGTAACAGATTTTTGTGGAGTGACTTATTGGAGAATAAATTAATGGAAAATCCGAGAAAAGTGTAGTATAATTTTTTATATTTTAATACACAAGGACATATAACATGAAAAAACTTACAGTTTTATCAATCATTGCAGCATCTTTAATCTTAACAGGTTGTCAAGAGTCTTCTACAGGTGCAGAAGCTAAAGCATCACAAGAAGTACCAGTAAAAACAGAGGTTTCAACAGAAAAGTCTATGAAATCTGATAGTGATAACAAATCAGCAGCAACAGAGGCTAAAGAGGCAGCAGCAGTGGCAGTATCTAAAGCTACAGAGGCAGTAAAAGAGAAA
>CAMZNQ010000092.1 GCA_947313765.1 uncultured Sulfurovum sp. | reverse complement strand
TACAGAGCAACTATAACTAAAGAAGATGTGGCTAAAGAGCTAGATAGATTTAAATCTCCAATAACTTTTAAACCTATTGTTAAGGGTAATGGTATGCGTATCTATTTTTGGGCAGACAAGAGTGTAGAAGATATGTTAAATAGAGAGTTTATTGTTAACTTTGAAAGAAAAAAAGGCTTAAAACTAAAAACTCCAACATCATTTACTTTTGATGAGTTTTTTGAGTTTGCATTCAATAGAGACCTCTCTAAACATATAGATTCAGAATATCACAAGAATGGACAATATACAAAACTTGTAAGAATATTTAAAGAGATTAAGGAGTCCAAATGACCTACATAGCACTAACCATAGGACCAATCTATAAAACATTGCAAAATGCTAAAAATCCTAAAACTCTTTTTGCAAGTAGTTATGTATTTTCCTATATTATGAAAGAGATTATAAAAGCATTTAAAGATAGAGCATTTATTACCCCTTATATTAAAGATGAGACGGTTTTTGAAGAGAGTGATATTGGACTTTTTCACGATAGATTTATCTTTCAAAGCCAAGAGGGAGATTTAGAGAAGTTAGAAGCGACCATTGAAGAGGTACTCTCTTATCTTGCTAAAGATTTAAATGTTGACGCAAAAGCCATTAGAGACTATTTGCAAATTCACTATGATAAGTATAGGCTTAAAGATGATGCTAATCCTATTTTAGAGATTACCCCCTATCTTGATACTTTAGAGCTTTTTAACCAAGTGACGCAAGATGATAGTTTTGCTATAGCATTACGCCGAAAAAAAGGGGATAGAGACAACTTTTTAACAGCAGATAAAAAGATAGTAGATGACATCCAAAAACTCTCTTCAAATAACTACTTCTGTATTGTTCATGCAGATGGGGATAGCATGGGAAAAGTAATTGCCAATAAAGAGAAGATAGAGCAAGTCTCTAAAAATCTTTTTGAGTATGCAAAAGAGTCGCATGAGCTTATTAAAGCTTTTAAAGGACAAACCATCTTTGCAGGTGGAGATGATTTACTCTTTTTTGCCCCTGTTATCCATGATGGTAAAACCATTTTTGAACTTTGTGATGAAATCTCCAATGGATTTAATGAAAAATTTAAAGGAACTAAAGCCACTTTATCTTTTGGGGTAGCCATTGTTTACCATAAATATCCTCTCTATGAAGCGTTAGAAAAGAGTAGAGAACTACTCTTTGTAGAGGCTAAACAAGAGCCTAAAAATAGCATTGCTTTCTCTGTAACCAAACACAGTGGGCAGACCTTTAAAGCTGTGGTACACAAAGGAGAAAAAGAGCTATATGAGCAGTTTAAACTCTTCTCTTCAAATATCAATGGTGGGGAGGGAATGGATAACTTCTTACACTCAATTCACCACAAGATAGATGAGAACAAACAGATACTCTCTCTCATTGGTAAAGAGAAACAGAAGTTACAGAACTTTTTTGATAACTACTTTAACAATGAGGTACATAAAGAGTATAGAGAGTTTTTTGAGAGTCTCATAGATTTTATGGTTACTGCTTATAACCATCATGATTCAGAGAAAGCTTTAGAACTTGTTTACGCAACACTTCGATTTATTAAATTTGTTCAAGGAGATAAAGCATGAGATATTTAGTGACATTAAAGCCTTTAGAACCATACTTTTTTGGAGGAGAGCAGACTTTTGGAAAATTTGGCGATGAAGAGCATAGTAACTATCTTGTAAAATCGAGAAAATTTCCTCAACAAACAGCACTCTTAGGAGCAATTCGCAAAGAGATGTTAATACAATCTAAGCTTCTAAAAAAGAGAAATAATGGTGAGTGGATTGATGATAGAGATAAAGAGGAGGCAAAAGAGTTAATTGGCGATACAAAGTTTAATTTTAATGCCCAAAATGATTTTAAAACTTTAAAAAGTATCTCTAGTTTATTTTTAATCAAAGAGGATAAAAAATATATTAAAAAAGTAGATATTGATAGTTGTCAATATAGCGATGGACTCTTGAAAGGGTATAACCCTAAAAAAGATATTTATGATAACTATATAGCTATTGATAATAGTGAAAAATTATCATCAGATAAAATTTTTAAAGCCGTTGAACAGACAGGAAACTCTAAGTTTGATAGTGAAAATTCACTTTTTAAAAAAACATCTTATCAACTAGAAGATGGATTTATATTTGGACTATACATAGAGAGTGATTATCAACTAAAAAACTCTTTTATCTCTTTAGGAGGAGAGAAGTCAACTTTTAAAATGGAGATTAAAGAAGATAGCTCAACACTGAACCATAGCGATAAAAATGGATATTTAACACTATTG
>CAMZNQ010000091.1 GCA_947313765.1 uncultured Sulfurovum sp. | reverse complement strand
ACTAAAAAAGTAATTTTTTCACAGAATGCTAAGAAGTTTGGATTTGATGAGACAGTGTTTTCAGGAGAGGCTAGTGTAGGGCAGATTTTGTATCCTACAAAACTCTGTGAAATGTTGGACTATGTATTTATAAGGCTTGATGTGAGGGAGTTTTGGTAATATTAACGATTGATACCTCGGTAAACGATGAGACTTGATAGAGAATGTACAATAAAAAATATGATACAAATTTTGATAGATACAGATATGTGATTATCTGACAAAACCCAACAACTACCCAATGGGAGTTACCCCATTCGTTTCCGACTCCACATAACCCGAACAGCTAAAATGTGTTCGCATGGTCCTTTGTGAAGTTTGTTCTGTTTGTAGTACCAACAGTTACAGGTAGCCTCTTTAAGCTTCATTTCTTGGTCAATGACCAATCTTGTGCTGTAGGTTTTGGCATTGTCTAAGACAGAGCCGTTTATCTCGATGCTCTGCTCTTGTTGATAGAGTTTTGCTAGTGTGACCAAGTTTGCCAAGACAAAGTTAGAGGCTTTCTCTTCGCGTTCGTTGGTAAATTGGAGTCTATCCATTGGTAGAGGTTCGCCTGAAAGTGCGCGACCTCGGTAGGTTTGTTTGTGCATGTCATAAAGCACTCGTCCTTGTTGAGCGTAAATCCCTAAGGCAGACTCAATGATGGGCTTCTCCAACCCTAAGCGTTTGGCTAGACTTTGAGAACTCTCTACATGGTTTGAGGTAAGAGCATCAAATACTTTTTTACTCGTTACCGAATCAACTTCGGCTCTTGGACTCATGAGGTCAAAGTTTGCAGAGGCAGACCAATCGTTAGCCGACCAACCACTAAGCCCTAGCGTAAAGTTCATTGCTCCTAAATCTGCCTCCCAAAAGCTTGGCATTCCTGAACCTAAAAGGCTCACTTTGAAACTTTTGGCAACAGGCAAGAGACGCTCTAAGATAAAGAGTCTTCGTCTCCCCCAAATGCGTATCTCTTGGGCTGTTTTTCCCTCATAGACACGTCTTTTAAGGGTGAGTTTTTTACCCCATGGCTCAAACAGTACCTCCACAGGTCTGTTTGGTTGCAAGATAAATCTTAACGAACGTGGCGACTTTCGTTCTTTGTTTCTTTTGAGCATCAACAAGATATTATACATATCCATAGGGTGAAGCGTAAAGGTTGTTTTGTCCAGAGTCATGGCTGAACTAATCTGTAAAAAACCACGAACCCAAGAGTCTGGCAGGTCTATCTTCTCCTCTTTAAAGTCATCGGCTAACTCTGTTTGAACCTCAAATCCACTAGGGTCAATGGCAAAGGTGGTCTCTTTGTAGTCACGAATTTTTTGAAACTCATCATAGAGCTTTTCAGAGTAGTCAATGTTGGTTGTTCCAAAAGAGTGTTCCTCTATCTCTTTAAAAGTATCGTAAGAGCAAGAGAGCTTTCCGTAGCTTGACTCATCTTGTGAAAAACACTCAAAAAAGACCTCATCGGGGTGAACGGTAATGACAGGGTCAAGCACAAACCACGCATCTGAATCGTGCTTATAGAGGTAGTCAAAATATTTTCGTTGAGCCGTATAGTAGGGTTTTAAGATTTTACTCTCTTTCTCTCTAATAGCATTTAACTCTTTTTGAATACGGTCATACGCCTCTTGATGCTTCTCTTTGTCTGCCACCAATTTTGCCAACCAAACTTTCTCTTGACTCTCTAGCCACGCTTTGTAGTCACTTTTATCTTTTGGTTTAAAACTCATGTCCGAGACTACCACGTCATGTAGTGCTGACATCGCTTCACGGAAGTTTAGTGAATCTTGTAGTTTTGCCACAAAAAAAGTGGGTTCACGGTTCAAGTCTGGTGCAAAACTCATATCGGTTTTGGTGTTGCTTGAACTTACCCCTGAATTGCCTTTAAATTTATAGTTAAACTCCATTACACAACCTCTCTTTTCTCTACTTCTTCAATGCTCAATGGCAACGCTATCTCTTTGTAATTTTGGGCAATGTATGCCATCATCTCCACATAAATCTCTTTGTCTGCCCAAACCATAGTAGCACTATGATGATAGGCTAAACGAGCAATCATATTGGCAATGGCTTTATGCTCTAAACGCCCTTTTAAAATGGTCATAACTCTTGTTTTAGCCACTCTATTTTTGTTGACAGAGTGAAGTAACGTGTTGAAGAAACGCTCCATTTTAAGCAGTTGTTCATCGCTCATCTCGCCTAACATTAAGTCGGTTACAAACTTCTGAACCCTCACAGCTGGATGTTGAGAGAGCTTGGTAAGCAGTATCTCTTTATCATAATCACCTTTGTCAATCATCGCTTTAGCAAAATCTTGAACATCGCTGTAGTTTGAGTCGGCAATGACCACTATCTCATCGGTAGAGAAGTTAAACGATTTAAAATACTCAAAGGCAAAGGCTCTGGTATCTTCCCATGAGGTATCAAAAATCATCAATGATTTTGGCATCGCCTCTTTAACACGCTCTTGATGCTCCTCATAAGCTCTATATGCCCAAGCTCTTACTGATTTGTTCTCATTTTTAGCCATTCTAGCCCATTGAACCACCGAGAAGTCACTCGCTTGATAGTTGGTTAAAATCAACCCACCCAAAGTCACAGCCAATTTAGATTTGGCAATAAGCATTCGGTAGAGTTGGTCAGGCTCAATTGCCCCATACGCACTAGGTATCTGCTCAACAGTTGCAACGATATTCTCTTTAATGGCATCCGAAGCAGAGGCGAAAGATTTCTCTACAATCGCTTTAAGTAGAACTCTGCCTTGCTCCTCTTTTTGACTCAATCGCTCAATAATCTTTCGAGCCTCTAAATGAACAGCCGACTCTTCATGATAGAGGAAAGTAACGAGCATCTCATGCTCTGCCATCAGCTCCTCTTCTTTAAGTTTTCCAAGCAGATAGAGAGTGGTTGCTAACATCTCTGGGTGGTCATAGGTAGCAATCTTCTCTTTAAGTTCAAGCGATAACTCCAACTCACTAAACACCTCTTCTCTAATGAGTTTAGCCACTAAAATATGTCGGTCGTTTAATCTCTCTTCTTCAAATAGAGCTTCTAAATCTTTCAATTCCACCCCTTTAGAGAGTGCAACCATTGTTTTTAGGAATCTTATCTGCACTAGGGGTTGAAGAGGTAGAGCAAAATGGATAAGCTTCGCAATTAACTCCTCAACTAAGGGCTTAGGGTTCTCTAACTGCTCAACTAAACCTAAGAGTCGTGCAAAGATATACTCTGAAGAGGAGAAAGCAACCTCTGCTACTAAGTTTTTAATGGTCAATATCTCTAAATCATCGCCAATAACCGTTAAGGCATACTCGGCAACAACATCATAGGAACTCAACAAAGAGGAGACAATAATCTCTTTTTCTCCTTTAGCTTCATAGCGTTTTTTCAACAATTCAAAGAAAAATTCTCTCGCTTCATCATGGTCGGCATTTAACATCGGTAGAAGTTGTGCCAATGAAGCAGTTTCAATGAGTTGTGGGTTCTCTTTAAGAATATCAAAGGCGAACTTCTGCACCTCTAGAAGAGTGCTTTTAGATAAAATTTCAAGTGCTACATGGGAGTGTTTGTCCCAAATCTCTTTGTGCATCTCTACTCTATGTTCATCTTTAATGCTTTTGTTGGCTATCTCCCACTGTTTTTTGCTAGGCTCTATCATGTACCGTGTACCATTTCCATAAAGAATATACATGACAGTAATATGCGTAGCATAGGCATCATATTTTTTACGCTTCCATCCATCATCATAATCATAACGCTCTGTTCTAAACGCTTTAAAATCATTAGGGTAATCATTGAGACTTATGAGCGTATGTTTAGCACGTTCCAGATAGCCCACTTCATCATGCACAGCTAACATTTTTAAATCTCTTAAAGCTCTCTTCTTAAAGTAGAGACGTGAACAACCTAAACTGTTACCTATCTTTTTATAATTTCTCCAATTCCTATCCCAACCATATATAGAGTAACATGCCATTTTTTTAGACTCTATTTTAGTAATCAATTGCCCTATAATCTCATGGTCATCACGCAGGTCTGCTATTTTATAGAGTCGTCTAAAGATGCTAAAGTTAAACTCTGTTAGAGGTAAAGAGCCAATAAGTTCTGCAAAAGTTTTTTGAGCAAAAATATCTATGGTCGCATAGATATAGAGCTTTAGATATATCTCATCTAACTTACTAATTAACTGCATTAACTCTTTTTTAGTCTGCTTCTTCTTTTCTCTATCATAATAGTCATCGAACTCTTTATATTGACGGTAGTTATCCTCTATCATCTCACTTAAGAGCTTTACTTTTTCAACAAAAAGAGCCTTATCTCGCTTCTTAAACGCTGTCTCAAACGGCATAGGGAAACTTAACTCTTCTATCTCTCGTTTTTCATGCTCTTCTTGTAACAGAAAAAGAGCCTCATCAACAATGTAACGTGAACTCTCACTTAGCTTCTCTTTAACAGACTCAATGGTCTTGCGTAAAGAGGCATCTCTAAAACGTCCCAATGCCCAAACCACAGAGTAGTAGAAAGCGTTGGTACTATCGACTTGCATCTCATAGAGTGCCACAATACTCTCTTTTGTTGCTTCAATTTTTAGCTCTCCTGCTCGGTAGATGAGTCGTGAGACTTCATAGTTATCTACCTTGCGTAACGACTTCTCTTCAGCCTCTTTAAGTCGAGCAGTAAGAAGTGTTTCATACTCTGCAACCGTTAAAGTTTTTCGCTCTTTCTTCTCCTCTTGCTTAGTTGAGTCATACCCTTTTTTAACCACATAATCTTTGTTCATCTTAGAGACAACCAAAGAGTCAAACAGTTTTTCGGCTCTCTCTAATGTGACAGGAGAGGCAGTTTTTGTCCCCTCTCTTAGGGTTGCTCCATAGCGTCCATACTCAAAATTGACCAGATATTCAGAAGGGCTTATCTCAATAAGATAGACATTATAGACTTTATTAGAAGTCCCTTTTTGGTAGTGCAGTAGTGTCTCTTTAATTGTTTTCATCGCTATCTCCTCTACTTTCTAAGCATATTTAAAATATTATCTACAAATGAATGCTCTTCTTCTGTATTTTCTTTTTGAGTCTCCAAAGGTTGCTCCCCTTGTGCCGATTTCTCTCTAAATTCATTGGTTGTTACCCCTAAATTGCCAATAGGGTACTTCTCTAAAAGAGCTTTCACTTTTAACATATACTCATCCCCTTTTTTAGGGTCAACCATCTTAATGAAATTTGCATATCCCCAAACAGAAGCCATGAGGTTTTCACTTTTACCATGCCAAGATTTTCCCTCTAAGCCACTCTGCTCTATCTGATAAAGCAAGGCTCTAAACTTTT
>CAMZNQ010000090.1 GCA_947313765.1 uncultured Sulfurovum sp. | reverse complement strand
TTGCCCAAAGGGTTGTTGTCTGTTACCCCAAACTCTAACAAAGCTATTGGCTTAATGGAGGATATCTCTTTAATGGTATTGGCTCTCTCTTCTAAGATATTACTAAAACTCTCCCAATAATCCTCTTTGCTATTTTGTGCCCCATAGAGGCTCACCCCTATCCAATCAATGTAATCATCTCCTGGGTAGTATAGTTTAGCGACATTCCAATCTGTGTCAGGGTTTGAGTAGATATCTGCATGGAAAAACCAAGTCACATTACTAACGTGTTCCTCTCTAAAAACATCTATAATATGTCGGTAGGCATCTCTATATCTCTCTGCTCCATCGTAGTAGTTTTTACTTCCATATCCATCTTTACTATCTTTACCATTATAAGCACCACTCCATCCAAACCAATCTCCATTTGGCTCTACTGCAAAATCTATAAGTAACTTCTCCCCATCTTTTTTTGTCGCTTTGGCAAAAGATTTAAGCTCTTCATCAAATTTACCCTCTATGATATTGGTTAATGAGAATTTGGACTCTTTTTTGTACTGCTCGTCCCCACTTCTAGGCATGATTCTTAAAAAAGGGATTATCCCTTTAGCCCTTATGGTCTCTATTGCCTTGCGTGGGTATCTGATTCCTCTGTACCAATTTTGAGAGAAGTAAGCCCAATAAGGTTTTTTACCGATAAGGTTACTAAAATCATCTAACCTTTGAGTCGTTACGTTATCTTCTGAATCCCCAAAATCAGGGAAAGCCCCAAAATATATCTTATTTTCTTTAGGGACTGTTAGTTTAGAGGGGTCATTACTATTTTCTGATTGGCAACCTACTAAAAGTAAGATAATGAATATTTGTATAAATAGGTGTTTCATAGTTTTAGCTCCTTAGCTAACTCATTTCATTTTTGTTTATAAATCATTTTTCTTCATATCTTGCCTTATTTATAAAATTATTATATGATTGCATAAAGATTAAATCAATACGGCTGGAACGGTCGGAATACAAGCCTGTGGAGTTCCCTCTGACGGGGCTATAACTTATTTATTATGGAGTTGTAGCTAGTTATGGTTCTGTGAAGCAGGAAGCCCAATCATCTTTAGCGATTGGGTAGTTCACGACTATCTATATACGTTGAGGCATCTCCTCTTTAAATGCCATTTTTTCTGCTTTAGAGAGAATTTTAGAAGCACCTTTATCCATCATTAACTTAGCTAACAAAAGACCAATACTTTGACATGAAGAGCGTGATGCTCCAATTTTTTCTTCAATAATCTTAGAACCATCAGGATAACCAATCATTGATTTTATGGTAACAATATCATCTTCAATAGTAACATTAACAGCTACTGGTGCTGAACAACCTGCACCTATTGCTTCTATGAAATCACGCTCTAATTTAACGCATAAAAAGGTATCTTCATCATTTAATATTTTAACAATTTCACGAACTCTATCATTTGAAGATACTATCTGAATACCTAATGAGGCTTGACCCATAGGAGGAATCACAATGTCAAGTGGAAGTTTTTGGGTAAATGGAATATCTTTTAGTAAATCCAATCTTTCCAAGCCAATAAATGCTAATATGATTGCATCATATTGACCCTCTTCTAGTTTTCGTAAACGTGTATTTACATTTCCTCTTAAATCTTTTACTTTTAAATCTGGGCGAACAGATAGAAGTTGCATTCTTCGTCTTAAACTTGTTGTACCAACTACAGCACCTTTTGGTAAATTATGAAAAGAACTATATTTATGAGATAGAAAAACATCCGATTGGTCTTCACGTTTAGTGATAGCTACCAACTCTAAACCATCAGGCATATAGGTAGGTACATCTTTTAAAGAGTGAACAGCAATATCAGCATTACCTGTTAACATCTCATCTTCTAACTCTTTCGTAAAGTGTCCTTTTCCTCCAATTAAGGCAAGAGGTTTATCTAAAATCTTATCCCCTTTTGAGGTAATCTTGTTTAACTCTACCTTTATATCTGGAAATGCCTCTTCTATTCTATCTTTTACA
>CAMZNQ010000089.1 GCA_947313765.1 uncultured Sulfurovum sp. | reverse complement strand
CAGAGGGAACAGGCAAAAAGTATGACTTCAAGTATATGACAACAGAGGCTGAAGAGATATATAAAAATAGTGAAATTAATACTGTTTTTGTAACTACACAACATGATAAACATGCAAGTGGGGTTATTCGTTCCATAGAGTCAAATAAACACTGTTTTGTAGAAAAGCCTTTATGTATATATGAGTAAGAGTTAGAAGCTATCAAAGAAGCCTATAGTGGAAAAACAATAGTTCAAGTTGGATGTAACAGAAGATTTTCTCCAATGGTAGAGAGTATGAAGAAAAGTATTAGTGGACAAGTATCTGTAAACTATAGAGTAAATGCAGGAGTTATTCCTAAAGATGTATGGATTCAAGATAGAACTATAGGTGGTGGTCGCATAATTGGAGAAGTTTGTCACTTTATAGATACTTGTAGTTATCTTATAGGAAGTGATGTTGTAAGTGTCTATGCTTCAACTGTTACTAAAAATGACCAGTCAATTCCTGATGAGGATAATGTAAATATAGTGCTAAACTATGCAAATGGAAGCACTGCTACTATAGCTTATTATGCTTATGGAGATATAACTATGCCAAAAGAGTACATAGAAGTGTTTGGTAATGGTGTAAGTATGAGTATGACTGACTTTAGAGAGCTTTTCATCTATATTGGAGGTAAAACTCAAAAAATAAAGAGTGCAAATCAGGATAAGGGTTTTGTTGGTGAATTCAAAGCTTTTAAAGAAGCTGTAAAGAGTGGAAAAGAGGCTATAAGTTTTGAGTCAATTTACAATACTACTAAGACAACTTTTAAGATTTTGGAGTCTATTAGAACGGGGAATGTAGAGAAGGTATAATGAATAAAATTATATTACTTTTGAATACTATAAAATATTTAAAATTAAAGCAAATATATTTTAGACTTTACTATTTTGTTAGAAATAGAGTAAGAAAAGCTATTGGATTTAAATATAATTTTGTAAAGAAGTCAAATAGTACCTCTTTGCATCTTGATTGTTCTATGGCAAATAATTATAGTAGTTGTGTGAACAATGAGTTTAGTTTTTTAAATTTATCTAAAAAGTTTAGTGATGAAATAGATTGGAATTTTTCAGATTATGGAAAACTGTGGACTTATAATCTTACATATTTTGAATATTTAAAAGATAAAGAAGATGTTTGTCTTATATATAATTTTATAGATAATATTGAGAGAGTAAAAGATGGATTAGAACCTTTTCCTATAAGTCTTAGAGGTATTAGCTGGATAAAGTTTCTTAGTAGTTTTGAGATAAAAGATAAAAAGATAGATGATAGCTTATATGCACAGTATTATATACTACTAGATAATTTAGAGTATCATCTACTAGGAAATCATCTTCTTGAAAATGGATTTACTCTTCTATTTGGTGCTTACTATTTCCAAGATGAGGTTTTATATGCAAAAGCATTGAAGATTTTAAAAGAGGAGTTAGATGAACAGATACTTGATGATGGTGGTCATTTTGAGCTAAGCCCTATGTATCATCAGATAATGCTTTTTAGAATACTTGACTGTATCAATTTAGTAAAGAATAGTAGTTATAAAAATCAAGAACTTTTAGAATTTTTAACTTTAAAAGCTGAACTGATGTTAGGATGGCTTCAAAGTATGACCTATAGAAATGGAGATATACCACTTTTTAGTGATAGTGCTAATGGGGTAGCTCCAACTTCAAAGCAAATTTTTGATTATGCAAGTAGATTAAATATTCATTCAAAATCTTTAATGCTTAATAGTCAACTAAAAAGTTCTGGTTACAGGAAAATAGAAAAAGATAGGTATGAATCTTTTGTAGATATTGGTGAAGTTGGTGCAAATTATATAGCAGGTCATGCACATGCAGATACTTTTAACTTTGAATTGAGAATTGATGAAAAACCATTTATTGTAGATAGTGGATTGAGTACTTATGAGACAAATCAAAGAAGGTTTTACGAAAGAAGTACAAAAGCACATAATTGTGTTGAGATATTAGAAAAAAATAGTAGTGATGTTTGGGGTGGATTTAGAGTAGGAAATAGAGCATCTATTCTTAATGTAAAAGATAATGAGCAGTATATAGAGGGAACTCATGATGGATATAAGAAGTATGGTATTTTACACACTAGAAGTTGGAGATATGAAGATGATAAAA
>CAMZNQ010000088.1 GCA_947313765.1 uncultured Sulfurovum sp. | reverse complement strand
CATCACATGTTTAGCCAATTGGCTTGGTTCACTCGTATTTAAATATCTTGCAGCAATAATCAAATCAGTATCAATATTATCGCCAAATTTCCAAACTCTACCTTGCAAAGTTGTATCCTTTTTAAGGCTAAAAAGCCCTCTATTGTGAATGGAATTATAGCTAAAATGGACTAAAATATCAATTGTGATTAATAGTTTTCAATACGAGCATCAAATATGACAACTTCACTATTATCATAAATTTTTATTTTTTTAGCAGAAGTAGCTCTACCATCTTTATTTAACTCAAAAATAACTAATTGAAATATGCTTTGACACTTTTTAGGAATATTAAAATGTCCACCAACTCCTGTAAGAGAACGTCTTATAGGAATCTCTTTATCCATTCCAATTACTCCATCACGACAACCTGTAAGTCCAACATCAGATAGGTAACAACAGCCATTTATAATAGATAAATCATCTGTTCCAACATGTGTATGTGTTCCAAAAATAGCAGAGACTCTATCTTTTACAATATGCATCATTGTAATCTTTTCACTTGTTGCCTCTGCATGTATGTCAATAATAATATGTTTGATGCCTCTATCTTTTAACTCATCTACAACTTTATCTACTATGATGAATGGGTTATCAACCATTGGCATTGTATAGTTTCCCATGACATTAATTATTGCTACAGAGTTGCCCAAAATATCAATTTCAATCAAACCTTTTCCAGGGCTATTGTCAGGATAGTTAATGGGACGAATAAGTGGTTTTGTTTTATACAACTCAAATATATCTTTTTTATCCCAAGAGTGATTACCACCTGTCATTACATCAATGCCATAATCTAAAAGCTCTTCACAATTTTTTTTAGTTAACCCAAATCCATGAGAAGCATTTTCATAGTTAGCAATAACCAAATCTAATTGATACTCTATTTTCATTTTCTGTAAATGTGTTTTTAACATATCACGACCTGGTTTACCAACAATATCGCCTATAAATGCTACTCTCATAAGTCAAAACCTTAAAAAAATATTTTAATAAAGTGATAGTTTATCTTAAAAAAATGAAAAAAGTAAGAAGAAAGAAGAAATAGTTAAGGAGGTGAAATTAATCTTAAAGAGTATTTTTACTCTTTAATTGTTGGTTTTCCTTTTTTTATCCAACCATTTTCAATTCCACCCTTTAGCTCATAAATATTCTCAAATCCCATATTAACAAGACCTTCTCCTAATGATTTTGTTCTACTTGCATGAGCACAATAGATAATTAGAGGTGCTTTTTTATCTTTTAAAATATGTCCTACTTGAAAAAACCAATCAGCTAAAAGTGGTACGCCCTTTTCATTGAAAAATGTTATTTTGTAAGCTCCCTCAATTGTTCCTCTATCTTTCCACTCCATTGGAGTACGAATATCAATAACAGGTACTCCCTCTTTTTTTAACTTCTCAAACTCGGCAGTATCTAATGTCTTAAAATCGGCAAATAGATTAAGAGTTAGAATGGTTGTAATCAATAAAAAAATTTTCATTTTTTTCCTTTTGTTTATTTTTACTCTTTATATCAGAAAAAACTTATTTCCTATTTAAATAACCTATAATAGAGTCATTTTGTCTTTTATAAATTATAGCTATAATAGCAAAATGAAAATACCAAAAATATTAAAAACAATTTCACAAATATTAAAAAATAGACAAGCAAAAGCCATCATTGTCGGTGGTTCGGTGCGTGACCACTTTTTAGAGCTTCCCATTAAAGATTATGATGTGGAGGTTTATGGTTTAGAGAGATTAGAAGAGCTAGAGACTATTTTAGCTCAATATGGTTCAGTCAATTTGGTAGGTAAGAGTTTTGGAGTTCTAAAGTTCACTTATGAGGGGGAGGAGTACGATTTCTCTTTTCCACGAACAGAAGAGAAAGTGGGAGTAGGGCATAGAGGGTTTGAGGTAGAGGTCAATGGAGCGTTAGCCTATGGAGAAGCTTCAAAACGGCGTGACTTTACGCTCAATGCTTTGGGGTACGATATTGAAAACGATGAATTTTTAGACCCTTTTGGTGGGCTTCAAGATATGGAGCAGAAACGACTACGACACATAGACGATGAGACGTTTGTAGAAGACCCTCTGCGTCTCTACCGAGCTGTGCAGTTCTCTGCTAGGTTTGGCTACACCTTAGCCGATGAGACCTTTGTCCTGTGTCAGAAGATGGTCAGTGAGGGGATGTTAGAAGAGCTACCCAAAGAGCGTATCTATGTGGAGTGGCAGAAGTTGTTGCTAAAATCGCCTAAACCCTCTATAGGCTTTGAGCTTATGAGAAAGTTAGGAATTACCAAGCGTTATTTCCCCGAACTTCATGCGTTGATAGATGTCCCTCAATCGCCCCAATGGCACCCTGAGGGGGATGTCTGGATTCACACCATGATGACAGTAGATGAGATGGCAAATATCTGCAGGTTGGGGTAGCCTCACCCCGACAATAACAAAAAATATCTAAAATTTATGTTGGCCATTCTCTGTCACGACTTGGGAAAAGCAACCCATACCACGACAGAAGAAGAGGGACGCATTCGAGCCATAGGGCATGAAGAGGCAGGGGTCGAGCCGACAAAATCGCT
>CAMZNQ010000087.1 GCA_947313765.1 uncultured Sulfurovum sp. | reverse complement strand
CATTTTGTTGCTACCATAAATGTTGAACCGTAAAATAATAAAATAGATACAAATATAGTCATAACTACAATAAATATATATCCTATAGTCAATAAAAGCTCTGGCTTTTCTATGGAAAAATAACTATATGTTGATATTATTAAGAATAGCATCATTAAAGCTATCACAAGATTAATAACTCTATTATTTAACATTGTTTACATCCTTGATAGAAGTTTTAATATTGTATAAGTTTATTTCCATTTTAAAATCCTCTTTTATCTAACCTAAATTATAACATAACAACCCCCTAAAATATACGTTGTTTTATTATATTTCTTAAATTATAACTCTTTAGGATTTAACCCCTCTACATACAAATATGGACGAATTTTAGATGGTATCTTAGAGACTCTACATATCTCTTTAAACTCTTTTGGCATAGATGTTTTTAGATATGGAGCAATAAATATTTTATCTTCTACTATCTCTATAGCCCATAGCCCTCCAAAGACAAGAGAAGACTCTTTCTCTAGCTCTTTACGTTGATTTGTTGATAGTAGGTAACCCAATTTTTTTAGATATCTATCTACAAGACGAGTTTTAATGTAGCTGTTTTTGCAACTTAAAATATACATCTTTTCGTGGTGGAAAAGCTCTTCATAACCACTCAAAAGGTTTTGTTTATCCTCTCTAAGATAATCAAAACTTCTTCTAATTCCATCTTTGTAGTCGCCTAAAAGACTATTTGCAAAATTTTTTCTAAAACGGTTACGTTCATACTTCTCGTCACTATTGCTCTCATCAATAAAATAGGGATAATTATGTATATTTAGATAGTTTAAAAGCTCCTCTTTTGAGTGGTGTAGTATGGGGCGAATGGTGTAATATTTCCCTCTTTTAGAGATATTTTCTAAGCCCAAAAGTTCAGCTGTTCCTGCACCTTTGGTAAAACGCATCAAAAACCACTCTAGTTGGTCATTTAGTTGGTGTGCTGTAAGGAGATTTGTGTAGTTGTTTTCAGAGACGGTTTTATCAAAAAAGCTATAACGAAAATCTCGTGCATTCTTCTCAAAGTTGTTTGTAAAAGATGGAGCTTTTATTGTGTAGCACTTTAGGTTATGTTTTTTTGCTAAAGATATGGCATGTTTCTCTTCTCTGTTTGAGTTATCACGTGTACCGTAATTTACTAAAGCAATATCAAAAGATATCTCTTCTCTTAGAAGTAGAAAAAATAGAGCAGAAGAGTCAACTCCTGCCGAAAATGCTAAAAGATTTTTTCCATTTTGTAGATTTGATAAAATGGAAGCATCAAGTTTAACCTCTATATTCACACCTACAACTTTTTGATTAATGTTGCTAAGAGTCTATCTCCTGCTAACTCTGTAACTTCTGCCTCATATAATGCACCAAACAGAATCTCTAAGTTTGACGTGTCGTTAATGAGTATATCTCCATCTATCTCTTTTGCCCACAATGTTGGACGACCTGAAAGAATATACTCATGTTCATCACTCTCTCCCTCTAGTATAATGTTAATATTTTTTCCTACCATATTTTCTAATGAGTTTTTAGTTGTCTCTTCTGCTATCTTTTCTAAAATCTCTATACGCTGTTCAATTATCTCTTCATCAACAGGTTTCATCGTAAAAGCAGGTGTTGTCTCCTCATTTGAGTAGAAAAATATGTTAAAACGGTCAAAATTAAACTCTTTCATAAACTCACAAACACGCTCAAAGGCTCTATTGCTCTCTCCAGGGTGTCCTGCAATAATTGAAGTTCTAATGAAAGCATCTTTTTTTGACTTCATATGTTCTAAAAGTTCAATAGTCTTCTTCTCTCCAAAGCCACGTCTCATCATTTTTAAAATGCTATCATCTATCTGTTGGATTGGCATATCATAATAGGTCTCAAAAGTTTTAGAATCTGCAATGGTATCAATAAGTTTGAAAGTGGTTGTACTTGGATAGAGATATAGGATACGAGCAACCTTTACACCATCAATATTTTCAATTGTTTTAATCAAATCAATAAGACCATCTTTTAATCCAATATCTCTTCCATAACTAGAGGAGTCTTGAGAGATAAACGAGAACTCATAAAACCCTTTTTTAACTAATGATTTTACCTCTTTCTCTATGGATAGTAGAGTACGAGAATGAAGTTTACCTTTAAAGCTAGGAATGGCACAGAATGAACAGGATTGATTACAACCTTCAGCTATCTTTATGTAGGCATGAGTGTTAGAACCAGTAATCACACGCTCTGACATCTCATTTGCCAAATAGACTTGAGGAGAGAAGATACCTCTCTTTTCTGCAATCATTTTATCTATCTTCTCATAATCTCCAACTCCAGTAAAAATATCAACTTCAGGTAAATCTTTTTCAAGTTGCTCTCTGTAACGCTCTGTTAAACAACCAGATACAACCAACAAAGAGTCCTCTTTACGTTCTTCATGAGTTGTCAATATAGTGTTTATACTCTCCTCTTTTGCTGCATCAATAAAACCACATGTATTTATGATGATAACATCTGCAGTTTTTGGGTCATCAGATATTTCATAATCTTTAAGACGACCCAACATGACCTCTGAATCAACGAGATTTTTGGTACAGCCAAGGCTAATAAGGTGTAGTTGCTTTTTTGACAAAGTTAAGTTCTCCAATGTTAAGGGATATTTTTTTGTATTGTACCTAATCCCTTGTTAAAGTTTAAGGGCGAAGAATATGAATGACAAAGCTATCTTTATGGAGTTTAGCCTTTACACTACCAATGTGTGAATGAGCTTCATTATATGATTTATATGCCCCTATAAGTGCATAGTAGTTATCATTTTTATTTAAAATTGTATATTTAAATCCACTATGTTGGAGTTGATTTTCAAATCTGCTATTTGGTTTATACTCTTCAAAGAAAGCAACTTGAAGATAGTACCCTGGTTGAGCTGAGTTTGAGTATATCTTGTGAACGGAGAACTTTTTTCCAGATTTAGTAGTTATGATTTGAGCTGTTGGTTTATCTACAATTCCAGATAAAACACTCTCCTCTTCTAGTTGATTACTCTTTGTTGTTCTTTTACTTACATCAACACCAGTTTCACAACCCATAAATAATAGACCTGTGATAAGAAGTGTTGTCTGTAAGTAACCTATTTTATTTTTCATGTTAATCTCCCAATTTTTGAATGAAACTATATATTATCATATATTTCTATATAGTTAGGAGATTTATATATAGTAAATTAAAATTGTCTCTCTAAAAATGGGATAATCTGTTTCTTTCTACTCATTACTTTAGGTAACCATACTTGATTATTTTCTAATTTAACATTAAAAGCAGACTCTATCTTACTATTATCATCACTTAAAACTAAAAGTTGTGAACCCTCTTGCATAATATCAGTTAAAAGCAAAAGTACACTATCTCTATTCTCTTCCTCTTTTATCTTATTCATAGCTTCAAAAAGCTCCTCTTTCATATTATCAAAAACAGATAAATCAACAACTTCAAGTTGTCCTACACCAACTTTTACACCACCCATATTGAAATCTTTAAAATCTCTCAATACTAAATCTCTTTTTGTATCGGTAAGAACATCTGATTTTACAATAAACATCTCCATACCAAGCTCTTTTGGCTCTTCTATTTGAGCAATTTTAGCTAACTCTTTACAAGCTTTTGTATCTTCTTTAGTACAAGTTGGAGATTTAAAAATGACAGTATCACTTAAAATGGCACACATCATCATTCCTGCTAACTCTTTTGGAATCTCAACTCCATAATAGTCAAACATCTGTTTTACAATAGTATTGGAACAGCCAACAGGACGAACCCACATCTCAAGAGGAGAATCTGTTTTAAGGTCACCTAGTTTATGATGGTCTACAATCCCTAAGATAGTTGCTTCTTCTATGTCACTTGGACTTTGTGAACTCTCCATAAAGTCAATAAGATATACTTTTTCTCCTGCATAATTTCTCTTAAGCATTGGTTTTTCAAATCCAAATTTTTCTAAGATAAAAGCTGTTTCAGGGTTAATTTCCCCTTGTCTTGATGGGATGCACTCTTCTCCTAATTGATTTTTAAGATATGATAGCGATATTGCTCCAACAATAGAGTCTGAATCGGGTGTTGTATGTCCAAATATGTAAGTTGACATCTAAATCCTTTTAGTTATGGGTTGAATTTTTTGGCATTATAACTAATAAGCTTTAAACTCTTTATATATGAAAGTGGATATAAAAACTATGACAATAGTAGCTCCACCTAGAGCTAAATAGATGGTTTTTGTATCTGCATCTTCTCCAAAAATATAACCTAACATCAACATAGAAAAGTTCCATAAGGAATTTGATAGAAATATGAGAGGTATAAACCAACGCAAATCCATTTTTGCAATACCTGCAGGAATTGATATGTATTGTCCTAATCCAAAAGTAAGAGGTGCAAGAGCAACAGAAAGTTTACCATACCTACCAAAAAACTTTTTTATTTTACGATTTTTATCTTTTGAAATCCAATGTTTAGATAGGTAATTTGCCATAAAGTAGTTAATGGTTGCACCAATAGTTGTACCCATAGCCGTTACAATAATAATCGTTAATATATCAAAACTCCCTTCTGAAGCTAAAAATCCAGCAGGTAATAATATAAGTTGAGTAGGTAGAGGAATAAATGTTCCTACAACAATCATATAGAAAAAAAAACCCATATAACCCATATCAAAAATTATATTTATAAACTCTTCAAACAATGAAACATCCTCATATTTAATCTTATTTAAACTCGAATTATACTAGAATTATTGGATAAATTCAGAATATTAAATATAACTTTAGGAGCAAAAATGAAAATATTATTAATAAATAGTAATCCTGTTGTCTCTCGATTGACTGCATTGAGTGCAAGAAAAGAGGAGATAGAGATAGATGAAATTCAAGAGATTAATGAAGTAAAAAATAGTAAATATGATATTGTATTTGTAGATTCAGACTCATGGAATAAAGAGATAGAGGGTGTCATTTTAAATAATATTAAAACAGAAAAAAGAGTGCTTTTCTATACACAAGATGATAATAACAATAAATCTCTATTTGATACAACTATTTTAAAACCTTTCTTACCATCTGAGGTTTCAGCAATTATACGTTCTGTTGAAGAGAAAAGTTCAAATGGCATCTTAGATGCAAGTGATACTCTTAATATTGAAGATGATGAACCTCTCTTTGATGTATCTAAAACATCTAAATATGAAAATAGTACCCTTAACCTTGAAGATGATGAACCTCTCTTTGGTGTATCTAAAACATCTAAAGATTTAGATAATAGTTTTAAGCTTGAAGATGATGAACCTCTTTTTGCTACAGATAAATCATCTAAACATCAAAATAGTGATGATTTTTTAATCTCTTTAGATGATGAGGACTTATTTGCAAAAAGTAATAAAAAAGATAATAAAGAAGAGGAGTTATTTGGTGAGATTAAAGATAATGATTTTAATAAAGAGTTAGAGAAATCATTTCCAAAAAAAGAGAAAGATGAAGATATATTTAACTTAGATTTAAATGAAGACTCCTTAGAAAAAGAGTTTGACCTTTTTGGAAAAGATAATAAAAATGATAAAAAATTAGATAAAGATGAATTTTCTGATTTTAATTTAGATTTAAATGGAGACTCTTTAGAAAAAGAGTTTGACCTCTTTGGAAAAGATAATAAAAATGATAAAAAATTAGATAGTGAAATTAAAATAGATAAGATAGATAAAAAAGAGTCTAAAGAGAAGATTGAAACAAGTTTTGAAGAGATTATAAAGCTAGAAGAGAAAAAAGAAAATAAAACAGATGATATAAAGTTAGATACAAAAGATTTAAATAAATCAGAAGAGTTCTCTATTCAAAATATTCTTGAAAAAGATGATAGCTTAGATATTGAGAGTAATGAGTTTAATGAGTCTCCTGCTCCCGATTTTGATATTAATAAAATAGAAATAGAAGAGAATACTAAGAAAAAAGATAAAGTGATAGATAATAAAGTAGAAGAGGTAAAAGAGTCTATATCTACTGAATCTACTAATATAGTAAATACGCTCTCTGATCTACCAGTAGGAACACTAAAAGACCTTTTAGCTGGTACAACCATTGAGATTACCATTAAATTTCCTGAAGCAAAACAATGAAAGGAGCTATTTTAGTTCTATCTGGCCCATCTGGGGCAGGAAAAAGTACCATTATACATCATGCATCTTCTCATATTGGAGAGTACTACTTTTCTGTTTCAACTACCACAAGAGAACCTAGAGATGGAGAAAAAGAGGGAATTGATTATCACTTTGTAACTCATGAAGAGTTTGAAGATGGAATTAAAGCAGGAGAGTTTTTAGAGTATGCAACTGTACATGGTAACTACTATGGAACATCTTTAAAACCTGTAAATAATGCTCTTAAAGAGGGAAAATTGGTCATTTTTGATATTGATGTTCAAGGTCATCGTTTAGTACGTGCCAAAATGGGTAGCTATGTAACTTCTGCCTTTATTACTCCTCCAACACTAAAAGAGTTAGAGAAACGTCTATATGCAAGATGTACAGATGATACAAAGGTAATAGAGAGAAGAGTTAATAATGCAAAAGAGGAGATTAAGGCTATTGGTGAGTTTGATTTTCTCATTATTAATGATAAAGTTGAAGAGGCATCGGCTCAATTTATAACAGTGGCTAATGCTTCAAGATTGAAACAAAACTCTCAAGAGTTGGAAAAAATAGTACAACATTGGGAAAATTAACTAAAATCAGAGTATAATCTTTTTTAATAATCTTAATAGTAATATATTGAGAAAACTTATCAAAGGATATATATAATGCCAGGTGGAATAGAATTAGCAGTAATTGTTGGAGTCATAATACTTCTTTTTGGAGGTAAAAAAATACCAGAATTAGCAAAGGGACTAGGAAAAGGTATTAAAGATTTCAAAACAGCTGTAAAAGATGATGAGAAGCCAGAAGATAAAGTAGCTGAGGCTAAAGAGATTAAATCTGAAACAAAAGAGACAATTGCAGAGGTTAAAACTACAACTACAACTCCAAAAGCTTAATTTAAAATAGATATTCTATCAAAAGATAGAATATTAATATTATCCCTACAAAAATCCTACAAATCATGGAAAATTTATGAAAATCAAATTAGAACTTAGTAAAATTATTGAGAATGCATTAAATAATGCTAATATTGAATCCAAAGATATTGTCATATCTGATGCTACAAAACCCGAGTTTGGAGACTACCAATTTAATGGAGTCATGAAATTAGCTAAAATATTAAAACAGAATCCAAGAGAGATTGCCACTAATGTTGTAGAGCATATAGATACAACAGGAATTATCTCTAAAGTAGAGGTAGCAGGGCCGGGGTTTATTAATATATGGTTAAGTGATGAGTGGCTATCTACTCAATTAAACTCTATTGTTAATGATGATAGAGTGGGTGTTGGATATATTGAAAATCCTAAAAGAGTAATCATTGACTACTCTGGGCCAAATATGGCAAAACAGATGCATGTTGGACATTTACGCTCTTCCATTATTGGAGATACATTAGCTACCCTTTTAGAGTTTTTAGGAGATGATGTTATTCGTCAAAACCATATTGGAGATTGGGGAACACAGTTTGGTATGTTGATTGCCTATCTTGAAGAGCAAGGAGCAGATGGCAATAGTACAGAACTAAAAGATTTGGAGCAGTTCTACAAAGATGCAAAAGTTAAATTTGACCAGAGTGAAGAGTTTGCTAACAAAGCTCGTGAGTATGTGGTAAAGATTCAGAGTGGAGATGAACACTGTTTGAAATTATGGAAAAGTTTTATTGATGCTTCTCTAAAACATTGTGAAGAGGTCTACTCAAAACTAGATGTGAAATTGACTCGCGATGATGTTCGTGCAGAGAGTTTCTACAATCCTATGCTACCAAACATCATTAAAAGATTAGAAGAGAGAGGTTTCTTGACCCTATCTAATGGTGCAAAGTGTGTCTTTTTAGATGGTTCAGATGTTCCTGTTATTGTTCAAAAAGGAGATGGTGGTTATCTATATGCTACTACCGATTTAGCAGGATTAGAGTTTAGAAGTAGAGAGTTGAAAGCTAACCGTATCTGTTATGTTGTAGATGCTAGACAAGGACAACACTTTAAACAGGTATTTGATATTTCAAAAAAAGCTAAAATGGTAGATGAAGATACAATACTAGAACATATTGGCTTTGGAACAATGATGGATAAGGGTGGAAAACCATTTAAAACTAGAGACGGTGGAGTGATTAAACTTATTGACCTTCTTGATGAAGCTGTTGTAAAGGCTAAAGAGTCCATTAAAGAGAGAGATAACTACTCTGAAGATGAACTAAATAATATTGCTAATGTAGTTGGAATTGGAGCAGTTAAGTATGCAGATTTAAGTATTAGCCGTGAATCAAACTATATATTCTCTTGGGATAAGATGCTCTCATTTGAAGGTAATACGTCACTCTATATGCAGTATGGATATGCAAGAATACAATCTATTTTACGAAAATATGATTCTAAGATAGAGGGTAATATTATCATAGGAGATGAGACTGAACATCGTCTAGCTTTGATGATTTTAAAATTTGAAGATACATTAATAAAAGCATCAATAGAAGCGACACCACACACCATTACTTCATACCTCTATGATGTTGTAACTCTATTTATGAAATTTTATGAGTTAAACCCTATCCTAAAAGGGGATATTCAAGAAGATATTAAAATGAGCCGTCTACAACTAGCAAAATTGACAGCTTCTGTAATCAAAAAATCTTTAGATATTCTAGGGATTAAAGTAGTAGATAAAATTTGATGATGGGGGCTTGTTAGTCTCTATGAAAATGACTTTTGAAGAGGAAATTTTACAAATAGTATGCTACTAGATACCAAATATTAGGATTATCTCTCCTCTATATTTGTAAGAGAAACTAGAAGAATTTTTAAGGAGTTATTTAACATAGGATTATATATTTTTAACTGTTTTTATTAATTATTTATTACAGCTGTTGTTGATACTTTTTTAATTTTATTACCATTTTAAGAGTACTTTTTCTTTTATACGACATAACCTTTCATTGATGTTTGATAAAATTAATTTATCCAAAAACATTAAAGGGTAAATTATGAAAAAGAGAAGTCTCAATATCTTAATTATACTTATATTATTCATTTTATTATTGGGTTGTGATGGAGAAGAAAAAAATCCGATTATAAATAGTTGTACAAAAGAGTTCAGCACTTATGAAAAAACTATCTCTAAATATAAAATTAGAATGGAAGATACAATTGACTCTGTAGGTTGTCAAATTATTCCAATTTATGCCTCAATTATTAAGTCTGATAGAATTGACCTTTTAGATAAACTAGAAGAAAACGACAAAATAGTTAAAGAAATGTTAAAAACAGATATTCAATTTACTCAACTAATTTTTAATAATTCAATCTTTCAAGAGTTTTTTCTAAATCAAAAAATATCTAATAAATTCTTAGAAAATTTCAATTATCTTGTAAAAGAAAAAGTTAAAAAAATAGATAGAATAAAAATAAAAAAAGATTTCAATTATATTAACTACCTTCTTTTATCTGCTTATTACGCGTCAACTAAAGAGGAGTCTATTCTATTTTATAAAAGATTAAAACAAAATGTTTCAGTAGATATAATAAGCTCTTTTGGGATAGTACTAAGTGCAATTAATGATACTTACTCTTTTGAAGAGTTAATTGAGAATTTCCATAAATTGTCTAAAGAATTATCTAAAGAAGAAATTAATAATATAGCACATAGACCCCAATATTTCGCATATTTTTTAAAACCTAAAAAAGAGTCATTTTCTAAAGAAAAAATATCTTTATCTGAACTTGAGAATATTCAACATAGGGTTGTTTTTATCTATAAAACAATGTTTAAAAAGTATCAATATGAGAATAATATGAATCAAAGAGATTATGCTCTACTTACTATTGAAAACATTTATCCATACTTACTAGAGATTAATAGAAGTTCTAATAGAGATTTTGAGAAACTATTTAAATTTTTAATTAAAGAGGATTATATAATTTCTCTTTTTAATAGTGGAAAATGTACTCAAAGTACTAAAGATAATTTTGCTCTATTTGGAAATGGAAATATTGAGTCAATAATTAAACTTATGAATGAACAAAATCATTTTTTCAATGTATTATCCTCCTCTTTATCAGAAATAGATAATGGAATTATGTCACTATTTTATGTTGCAAACCTATATACAAATCTAAATAATAAACAGTGGGATATTTTTAAAAATTTATTAAATAAATTGCCTTATGAAAAATCAGTAAATATTGCTTTAATCAAAAAAATAGAGACTGTGGGCTATTTTGAAAGTATTACCTTACAAACAGATTATAATCAGATAGTAGAGTCAGAATATACACCCCAAAGCCCCAATGCACCTAAATATTTAAATGTACTTTTAACCAACTATCCTAGACAAACAGATGTGCCTTTGAGTGATAGAGTCTTATATGAAAAGAGTTTTAATCAGCAACTATTACGTGAATCCCTTAATGATTTAATATCAAAAAATATTGACTCATTAGAAAATCATAAATTTACTAAACTTGAACGTTATTTAGGAAACTTAGATACGTTAGATAATACATTAATAGTTCTTTCTATAGTTGCTACTCCATTTACGGGAGGAGCTAGTTTAAGTTATGTGGCTACAAAAACAGCCCTAAAAATTGGAGCTAAAAAAGGAGC